>QHPW01000313.1:0-3680 GCA_003219675.1 Verrucomicrobiota bacterium | reverse complement strand
TACGAAGCGGTCTGGCAACTCACCTGCCGTGGCGCCGGCCAGTCCACCTGCGTCGGGATCGGCGGAGACCCGGTCCATGGAACGTCGCATCTGGACATCATGAAGGTGTTCAACGGCGATCCCGGCACGCACGGCGTCATCAGGATCGGGGAAATCGGCGGCAGCGCCGAAGAGGAGGCGGCGGAGTGGATCAAGCGCAACTGCAAAAAGCCGGTCGCCGGTTTTATCGCGGGCGCGACCGCGGCGCCGGGGCGCCGCATGGGCCACGCGGGCGCCATTTTCAGCGGGGGCAAAGGCACGGCTGCCGCCAAGATTGCCGCGTTCAGAAAAGCCGGCATCGGCGTCGCCACCACGCCGTCCGTCATGGCGGAGACGCTGTTGGAGATGATGTGAAGGTCGTTACATCGTTGAATCGTTGAATCGTTGAATCGTTGAAACGGCCGGCGAACTCTCACCGCGTCATCCCAGCCTGTAACGATTCAACGGTTTATAACGATCTCATTGATCACGGGATTCAATGCCCAGCCCGTCAAGCTGTGGTTTGATGATCTTGTCGTAGCAATCGGGGCAGAAGCTGTGACTGAACTTGGCCTCGGTGTGACGGGCGAAATAGTCTTCCACTTGTTCCCAGTAGTTCCTGTCGTCGCGGATTTTTTTGCAGTACGCGCAGATGGGAAGGATACCGCGCAGTTGTTTGACCTCGGACAACGCCTTCTCCAACTCGGTGACCCGCTCGGCCAGTTCCAACTGCAGTTCCACCATGCGCACGCCGACGTTCAGCCGTGCCTTCAGTTCCGGCGCTTTGAACGGCTTGATGATGTAATCATTCGCGCCCGCCTCAAGTCCGGTGACGATTTCATCCGGTCGCGACATGCTGGTTAGAATCAACAGATAGACGTGCTTCAACTCGGCGCGAAGGCGGACACGGCGGCAGACCTCGACGCCGTCCAACTCCGGCATCTGCCAATCCAGAATCGCCAGCGCCGGCGCGTCGCGCTCCTGAAGCGCCTGCCAGGCTTCCGGTCCGTTGCGCGTCGCGACGACCTCATAGCCCCATTGCTTCAACAAAATGCGGAGCATCTCGTTGGACACCGGATCATCTTCGGCGATGAGGATTTTCATGAGGTCTTTCCCTTCGCAGAACCCCGGTTGAGGTATTCTTCCAATTCGCCGATCAGCTTTTTCAACTGTGTTTCGAATTCGGGCTGAGCCGAGCCGATTTCAGTCCAATCGGCATTTTTGGCCGATTGCTCCAGCCGGGAGGCCGCGGCGTACGCCGGACCGGTTCCGAAGTTGGCAATCGCTCCCTTCAACATGTGCGCGACGCGCGCGAGCGCGCGGTCGTCGTGTCGGGTCGACGCGTTGCGCAGTTCGGTCAACTGTTCCGGCAGCATTCGCAAAAACATCTGGACCAGTTTCTGCACCGTCTCCTCGCCGCCGCCGACCTGTTCGAGCAAGTGTTCCAGGTCAAGGTGCTTTTCCGGAGGCGACGGGCTCGCGCTGGCGCGGGGTGCGACTGGGGACGCGGAGCGCGCCAGATGGCTGATCGCCTCCAGAAGTTCCTGCCGCTTTACCGGCTTGCTGAGATAGGCGTCCGCACCGGCGGCGAGGCACAATTCGCGGTCGCCCTTCATGGCGTGAGCCGTCAACGCGATGATCGGAGTATGCCGACCGGTTTGCTGCTCGCGTCCTCGAACCATGCGAATCGCCTCCAGGCCATCCAATTCAGGCATCTGCACGTCCATCAGGACCACATCGAAATGCAGGCGCAGCGCCAGGGCCAGCGCTTCTTTGCCATCGCACGCCTCGGTCACTCGATGGCCTTCCTGAGTCAGGATGGTCATGGCCAGCTCGCGGTTCACCGGATGGTCTTCGGCCAGGAGGATGTTGAGTCCGCCGCCCGGCGACGGTGCGTGCGGCGAGGCCTCTTTGGATCCGACCCGGGGCCGTCTGGTTTCGCGGGCGCCCAACGCGGTGAGAATCGCGTCAAGCAACTCGATCGGCAGCACCGGCTTTACCAGGTAAGCCGCAACGCCGGCTGCCACGGTTCGGACCGTGTCCCCGGGTCGAGATGCCAACTTCAGCATCAGCACCGCGGCCTCCGCCAGGTCCGGGCTCTGTTTGATCTGCGCGGCGACCGCGAAGCCGTCCATATCGGGCATCGCCGCGTCCACGATGACGAGCTGGAAAGGCCTGCCCGACTTCGCAGCCGACTGCAGTTCTTCCAGCGCGGCTTCGCCGCCGGCGACGGCCACGGGCTCCATGCGCCAGCTCTTGATCATCTCGTCCAGAATCGCGCGACTGGTCTGGTTGTCGTCCACCACCAGAACGCGCAACCCTTTCAATTCCTCCGGAGCGATTGGCGTCGGCTGGGTCCCGCTGCCAGACTCAAGTTTTACAATAAAATGGAACGCACTCCCCTGGCCCTCTTCGCTCTCGACCCAGATGCTGCCGCCCATCAGCTCGATCAACCGGCGCGAAATAGACAATCCCAGGCCGGTGCCGCCGTATCTCCGCGTCACCGAACCGTCGGCCTGGGCGAATTCCTTGAAAATGTGACGGAGCCTGTTCCGGGGTATGCCAATGCCCGTGTCCTTGACCACAAAATACAAAAACGACTTCGCATCCGGGGACGACACCGCGGGCGCTTCAGGCCGATTCCCATCCAGGCCGGTCTGTTCGTGGGGCGCATGCCGGTCCCCTTCAAGATCGACGTGAACCGACACCTCGCCGGTCTGGGTGAACTTTATGGCGTTACCGACCAGATTGATGACGACCTGTTGCAAGCGGCGCACGTCACCCCGCCAAGAGTCGGGAATGCCCGGCGGGATGCGCAGTGACAACTCCAAGCCTTTTTCATGGGCTTTTACCGCGAGCGTTTTAACGGTTCCGCCGAGTTGTTCGCGGAGAGAAAACTCAAGGGTCTCAAGTTCGAGTTTGCCCGCTTCGATCTTTGAGAAGTCGAGGATGTCGTTCAGCAGGCTCAACAGCGAGTCGGCGGAGCTTTTCACGGTCTCCAGGTAACGGCGTTGCGTCTGGCTCAACGGTGTGTTCAAGGCCAGGTCGGTCATGCCCATGATGGCGTTCATCGGTGTGCGGATTTCGTGGCTCATGTTCGCCAGAAATTCGCCCTTGGCCTGGTTGGCCGATTCCGCGGCCTCCTTGGCCCGTCTCAATTGTTCCTGAGCGTGCAAACGTTCGACGGACTGCGCGATGGCGGGGGCAACCGCCTCCAGCGCGTCCAGGGTCTTCTGCGAGAGCGGGTGACGTGCGAACATGGCCAGAACGCCATTGCAGGATTCTCCCACCAGCAGCGGATAACCGGCGAAGGAGACAATGCCCTCGGACCGGGCCCATTGCTTGTTGGTGATGCGCGGATCATTGGGCACATCGCTGGTCACATACGGCTGCTTCTCCTCGGCGATCCGCCCGATCTTGAACTTGCCGACCGGCGCACGGCTGTGGGGGCCGTCAAGGTGGGTGTACTTTCCGGCGCTGGCTTGCAGTTCCAGCGTCATGCGGGCTTCGTTGAGCACCCAAATCCGCGCCAGCGCGGCTTCGAGGCGCGCGTGCATGGCCACGGCGCATTCCTGAAGCATCGCCGGAATGCTTTGGCTCCGGCTCAAAGCCTGGTTGACGTCGGCTCGAAATGCGTCCAGCCGCGCCTGCTCTGCCCGCTC
>QHPW01000312.1:5338-5885 GCA_003219675.1 Verrucomicrobiota bacterium | reverse complement strand
TCACTGCCGAAGACCGTCACGATGGCCGACTCATCCGATTTCAAACCGCGGATATTCGACGCGTTCTTGAGCGCTTCAAGCAGCGCCACTTTCATCGCGCCGACTTGCTCGGCGTCGTACGGCACGCCCGCGCTCCCGTACGGGTTGACGGCGTCGCGTGATTCGCGGACTCCGTACAGTTCCTTTCGGGCCTTGTCCCAATCGTCCGAACCGGTCGTGTCTTCGGTCTCCTTCACTTTGTTTGCCGGGGGCGGCACCAGCGGGAAATTCACGTTCACCGTGAACAGCGCTCCGAAGCCGTCCAGATAAAGGCTCTCGAGGCTGCGCTGGCCGGAGCGGAGCAATAACGGAATGCCCATCCTGTAAGTCGGTGAATTTTCACCCACGGCATCTTCCAGTTTCCTTTGCAGCAACAACGACATCACGTTCATATCCTCCTGCATCGCATCCAGGCTCCGCGGGTCGGGTTGGGAAAACTGGATGACCGTCGCGGGTCCGCCGGAACCGGCATGAGAGCTGTAAACCGGCGAGGTGGCCGGATAATAGC
>QHPW01000312.1:0-5319 GCA_003219675.1 Verrucomicrobiota bacterium | reverse complement strand
GTCCAAAGCGGGCTGCGGCGCCACGGCTGTCGGTGGCGCTTCCAGCGCGGGCAGAGCGGTCGGAGGCGCATCCTGAGCCCGAGCGACGTTGTGATTGAACGACCAGATGGCAGCGAGCAGAATTGCCGTTGAAAGCTGCGGTTTCATTTTCCTTTCCTCCGGTTGGATGTTTTTCATGGTTTGCTGGACTGGTTTGATTTATTGGCGGCGAGCTGAACCAGGCTCTGTCGAGCGCGACCAATCTCCTCGTCGGTCAGTGAGGCAACCGTCTCCAGATCGCCGCGCAGCGACAGATAATCCGAGGAGTGTTGTTTCTGAATTTTTTCAAACAACGCAAGCGTGGTTCGCCGGTCTTCCTCGCGGAGATTGTTGAATGCCCGAACGAATTCGTCGAGCTGCCGCCGTGTTTCCGCCGCGAACGCGTCCACGACTCCAGCCATGGCCTTGTTCAACTGTGCCTGACATGAATCCGTCATCTGACTGCGCGCGGCGACCAACGCGTTTTGCACTTCCGCGGCAAACTGCGGCCGCAGTTCCCTAACCACCGATGATTTGACCGACGCCTCTATCTCCGCCCGCGCCGTCTTCAAAACCGCGTTCGCCGGCGCAGAAAGCCGCCCGAATCCAAATCCGGCGCCCAGCAGCAGCGCGGCCGCGATGCCCCATTTCAAAACCGGCCCCGCCCACGGCGATGAGCGCGCCCGCGCGGCGGGCAATTTCCAGCGGTCGAGTTTCCGGAGGCTCCGCTGCCAGCCGGCTATTTCCGCGGCGCACTCGGGACAGTTTCGCAAGTGTTCGGCGAGCTCCCGCCGCGCTTCCGGCCTTGCTTCGCCGAACAGATACGGCGCCCATTCTTCGCGTTTCGGATGGTTCATAAGTTGACTGTTACTTGCAGTCCCCGTCGTGAGGAAGGGGAGGAAATGTCCGGGGAGCTTGATACGCTTCCGGTCCGCCTCCTCAGGCCGGCGGCTGCGTTGGATTGCATTTGTCGCCCTCGAGTGTCATCAAATTGTGGCTCCAGAATTCGCGTCAGCTGCACAAGACCTTCCGCAAGGCGTGAGTTGACGGTGCCTTCGGGAATCTCCAGAATTTCGGCAATCTCGCGCAGCTTGAGATTCTCGTAATGCCGCAACACCAGCGCGCCGCGATAAATGTCCGGCAACTGCCGCGCAGTTCCGACACCGTTGCGTTCTCGTCAGCGTCGAGCGGCGATTCACCGCGTCGATTGATTCGGCGCAACTCGTCATAGCAAAGGTTCAGCGCGATGCGCCAGAGCCAGGTGGAAAAGCGCGCCGTTGGCCGAAAACTCTTCCGCTTTTCAAACACCCGCGCGAATGTGTCCTGCTTCAAATCCTCGCCGCGATGCGGGTCGCCGGTCATGCGCGCGCAGAGGCGGCGAATCGGTTCCTCCCACCGTTCCACCAGTCGCGCGAAGGCGCGAGGATCGTCCTGCGCCTGGACCCGCCCCATCGCCTGCTCGTCGGTCATCGAGAAGAGGGATGACAAAAAGGTGATCTTGCTCATGGCCTGTCTCGAATCGACCTGTTGCCCGCCATTTCGTTTAAGCGACGCTCATCGTCCGCCAGTCCACCGTGGTCTTTCGCAAGCCCGTTTGGTTATACGCCAGGCGCGTTGATTTTCGTCGGAACATTTTCATTCAGCCCTGCAGTCCCAAAAAGGGCAACCCTCACGGGACGAATCAGTCCAGGACTCGGCGCAAACCGATGGCTCCCGCAGGGCCCCGCGCGTTGCGGGGGCGCAAGGCAATCCTCCGCCTTTCAGCGGAAAACGGAAGACTGTCGCGCCGGTTTCGGTCGCGTAACCCGTTGCCACCTCGGGCGAGCTTTCCACCGCGAACGCCGAAGCGGCATCGTTGCCGGCGCCGGCAAAATCAATCTGCACGTTGCCGCCGGCGAGTTGCGCGCCGGTGATGTTCGGCGGCGCCGGGCCGGCTGGCCCAAGCCCAATCACGCGCACGTTGTCGAAAATGACATAGTTTTTGTCCGAACCGATGGAATTGAACTGGTCGTTCATCCCGAGCATGATGACGCCGTTGGTGAACGAGGTCGGGTTGGTCACTTGCAGAATCTGCGTGTTGTTGATTGTGAGCGTGACGGTGTCGCCGACTTGTCTTAGTTCGACTTCCACCCAGATGCGCGGGCCGGAGGCATCGGCGTTGTTGGCTGGCGAGCCGGCGGCGCCAAAGGGCGGCGTGGAGAAGACGCCTGCCAGCGTCGAGGCCGAACGTGCCACGAGCAACGTCGGCAAACTCCTCGAGTTGGTCACGGCATAAATGCCGTAATCGATCAAATCGCTCGGGATTGCGATTGACCGCCACACCTCGCGGCGCGTTGAAGTGGAACAGGGTCGAATCATCACTGAGCTGCAGCAAGGCGCCGGTGGACACGGGATTTGATTCGCATCGGAAGGCGCGTATTTGGACCGCGCCTACCAGAGAAACGACTTTTGTTCCGCGAGCAGTTTGTCCCCCTCCCACAGCGTCGCGCGTCAGGCAATCACTTCGCCTGCTTTCCGGAAAGAGTCCCCGTCCAGCGTCAGCGAGCTCCAGCGCCGGGGCCAACGTTTGAGCGGCACTGACTGTTCCAGAACGACCGGGTTTGCCTCCTGGCTGCCGCGGATTTCCATCCGGAGCTTGAATTGCGACCGATCCACCGCGTTCGCTTTCCATTGAATGTCGAAGCGAAGACCGGAGCATTTCTCCGGATTCTTATGCAGAAAGGCCTGGTAAGCATCGCGCTCATACAGGCTGGGGGAAAGGGTGTGCCGGCCTTCGAGGTCGAGCAAGTGGGGCAGAACCTTGACGATTCTTGCCCTGGTCGCTTCCGCGTGGCAAGTAGAACCTGCCGCGAGGATTAACAGCGGCAACATCTTGAACCAGCGCATGAGGCAGGGTACCGGCCAGCGAACACAAACTCAACCTTGATCTGACAGTTAAGTGCTTGTTCTTTAGGGCCGAAAATGGAAGCATGACGCTCAGGTCGCCTGATGAAGACCGTGTTGCTAATCGATGAAGACGCCGGTTTCCGCGAGTTGATGAGCAAGTGGCTCACCGTGGGGGGGTGGAGCGTGCTGGAAGCCAACGACGGCGAAGACGGCATTCAGCTCACCGTCGAGCACCAGCCCGACGCGGTGATTTGCGACCTGCTCATGCCGCGCTGCAACGGGTTCCAGGTTTGCCGCTCCATTCGCGAGCAAGGCGGCAATATTCAACAGCCAAAAATCATCGTCACCACCGGCAGCGGTTACGCCACCGATCAGCAGAACGCGATGGAAGTCGGCGCGGACGAATACCTGATCAAACCCTTCAGGGCTGACGAACTCATCAGAATCCTGGAACGCCGGCCTGCGCGTCAAATCGCCGTCTCCGCCGCGCCGCCGCTGCCGCCCAAAGCGCACGCCATTCTGCCCGCCGACCAGCCGCCGCGACTCAAATTCTGGGGCGTGCGCGGCTCGATTCCCACGCCTGGCCCGGGCACCGTGCAGTATGGCGGCAACACCTCGTGCGTGGAAGTCCGCGCCGACGGGGAAATCATCATCCTGGACGCGGGCAGCGGCATTCGGCGGCTCGGTTTGTCGCTCGCGCAGGAATTCAAGGACCAGCCGATTGATCTCACCCTGTTGATCACACACACGCACTGGGACCATATTCAAGGATTTCCCTTTTTTGTTCCGGCTTACAATCCGGAAAACAAGCTGCGCATCCTCGGCTACGAAGGAGCCCGCAACGGTTTGTATTCCACTCTGACGTACCAGATGGAAAGCCCCTATTTTCCCGTCAGCCTGCAGCACATGCCGGGGAACATCGACGTGACCGAATTGAAGGAACTGGAGTTTTCCGTCGGAAAGGTCCGGGTCAAAGCCGCGTTTGTGAACCATCCGGGTGTCTGCGTAGGCTACCGCCTGTTTTCCAGCGCCGGTTCCATCGCTTATCTGCCCGACAACGAACCGTTTCAGCGGATGCGTTCGCACCCGGGCGGACAAGAAACCTCCGACCGCCTCGAGGCATTGAAATACGCCAGCGATCAGGATCAGAAAATCATCGAGTTCCTCAAGGATGCGGACGTGTTGATCATCGACTCACAATACGACGATGCCGAATACCAGTCGCACGTCGGCTGGGGACACGGCTGCGTGGAAGACGTGGTGGCGCTGGCGTTGTTTGCCAAAGTCAGACAGCTTTTCCTCTTCCACCATGATCCGGACCATGACGACGCCCAGATTTCAAAAATGCTGGGTTGGGCGCGTCAACTCGTGGCGATGCAGGGCGAGTCACTGGCGGTTGACGCGGCGCGCGAGGGTTTGGAATACGTTTTGCAGACGCTGTCGGCGAAACCGTGAACGCCGCTAATCCGCTCCCTCGTTGCGCCGAATGCGCCAGAGCGCAAGCAGGGTGTAAAACGTCACCGCCAGCGCGTAGCCGATGATACCGAATCCGACCGCAAATGGGATCAATGATTCGTTCGAGAAATACATCAACGCGCCGCCGACACCCGCCGTGAGCAGCGTTTGGCCGAACAAACAAAACAGGTAGAGCGGCAGGCTGGCGTGTCGCAACCGTTCGACATACCAGTCCCGGTAGTTTTCCTCCCCCAGCGAACGCATCAGCCAGGCAGCCTGAAAGTTCCGCGCCGCCACCAGCACGCTGGTCGTGCCAATGATAATGGCCGCCAGCGGCCAGGCGGCAAAGGCCCCGCAGAGTACCAGGTTGATGCAGGAACCCCATTTCCAGCCAAGTTTCCTGGCGATCGGGTTGCCCTCCAGAACCATGTTCGGCGTGGCGATCCAGGTGCTCAAAAAATCCGCCCCCCGGCTCATCAGCAACAGCACCAGGAAAAAAAAGTAAAGCCTGCCGCCGACTGGAACCCGATCCTGCATCATTTTTTCCCGTAAATTTGATCCGGAGTCGCGAGTTGCGTCTCGGTCACTTTGAACGTACGGCTGTTCTCCACCGAACGGAAAAAACACGATTTGTAGCCTTCGTGACACGCCGCGCCGATTTGTTCGACTTGAATCAACAGTGTATCACCGTCGCAATCGAACGCGATGTCCTTGACCTGCTGCACGTGCCCGCTGGTTTCGCCTTTCATCCAGCATTTCCGGCGCGACCGGCTCCAGAAATGGGTCCTGCCGGTCTCAATGGTTTTTTCGAGCGACGCTCGGTTCATCCAGGCCATCATCAACACCCGTCCCGTCGATTGCTCCTGGATGATGGCGGGAATCAGGCCGTCCGCGTTTAATTTCAGTTGGTCGTAAAAGCTCATAGTTGCGGCAGGGAAAATATCAGAAAAGTTTCGGGCA
>QHPW01000311.1:4697-10185 GCA_003219675.1 Verrucomicrobiota bacterium | reverse complement strand
ACGGAGGCGGTCGAGAGCGCGCTGGACGAGTTGAAGCCGGCGTTCGCGGCCGAAGGCATTCAATACGTTCCCGGATTGCACCGGCCCGCAACGTTCATCGAGAACGCGATTCACAATGTAAAATCATCGCTGCTGCTGGGCGCGGTGCTCGTCGCCGTCGTACTCTTCCTGTTCCTGCTCGATTTGCGGACGGCATTCATCTCATTCACGGCGATTCCACTCTCGCTGCTGACGGCGGTCATCGTGCTCGATCAATTTGGAGTGACGATCAACACCATGACACTGGGCGGACTTGCTGTGGCCATCGGCGTCGTCGTGGACGACGCCATTATTGACGTGGAAAATATTCTGCGGCGGCTGAGGGGGTATATCTCAAAGCGGAGCGCAACGGGCGGTGCAGGCACGATATTCCCCCCCACCCCGGCCCTCTCCCAAGGGGAGCAACCGACACAGGCGGGCGGCGGAACCGGCGCTACGGGAACAGCGCAGGGTGAAGAACGAGGGTCCCCTCTCCCTGAGGGAGAGGGCCAGGGTGAGGGGGAATCGGGCAAAACCACAGCCCCAGGTTCAAGGTCAACCGAAGATCAAGGAGAAATTTTCAAAGTTGTCCTCGACGCATCCCTCGAGGTGCGGAGCGCGGTCGTTTATGCCTCGTTCATTGTGGCGCTCGTATTCCTGCCGGTGCTGACGATGACGGGATTGCAGGGACGCTTCTTTGCGCCGTTGGGAACGGCGTTCATCCTGGCGATTCTCGCATCGCTGGCCGTCGCGCTTAGCGTCACCCCGGCGCTTTGTCTTGCGCTGCTTTCGCGGACCCGGCCGCACGAGGAACCGGGCTACCTGAGCCGGTTAAAGGCGTTTCATCGACGGACGCTGGAAAAGGTCTGCCAAAGACCGACGGCGATTTCCGGCGTGGTCCTGGCTCTGTTTGTCGGCGCGGGGGTAACGTTGCCGTTTTTCGGCAGTGAGTTTTTGCCTTCATTCCGCGAAGGGCATTTCGTGCTCCAGATTTCCACCGCGCCGGGAACGTCGCTGCCGGAGATGCTGCGACTGGGCGAGCGCATCGCCCAGGAACTGCTGAAGAACCGGCATATCAAAACGGTCGAGCAGCAGATCGGCCGCGCCGAGATGGGCGAAGACACTTGGGGACCGCATCGCAGTGAGTTTCATGTGGAATTGAACAAGCTTTCGGCCGAGGAAGAGGAAAAGACACAGGAGGAGATTCGTGCCACGCTGGAAGAATTCCCCGGCATTCAATCCGAAGTGTTGACCTTTCTCGGCGACAGGATCGGCGAAACAATCTCAGGCGAAACAGCGCAGGTGGTCATCAGTATTTTCGGCGATGACCTCGATCAGCTCGACCAAAAGGCGCAGCAGATCGCGCAAGTCCTCCAAACAATTCCCGGCGCGGCCGACGTGCAGGTGAAATCACCGCCGGGCGCGCCGCGCATGGCCGTGCGCCTGCGACCTGAGCGATTGACGCAGCTCGGCTATCGTCCGGTCGAAGTGCTCGAAACGATTCAAACGGCGTACCAGGGCGCCATCGTTGCGCAAACTTATGAAGGCAACAAGGTGTTCGACGTGGCGGCAATTCTGGAACCGGCGAGCCGGCAGGAGCCGGAAAGCGTCGGCGCGCTGCTGGTGCGCAACAAGCAAGGCTTGCGACTACCCTTGCGCGAACTGGCGGACGTTTATCTGACGACGGGCCGCTACTCGATTCTGCACGACGGCGCGCGCCGCCGACAGACCGTCACGTGCAACCCCGGCGGACGCGACGTGGCGTCGTTTGTGGTCGAAGCAAAGAAACAAATCGCAGCAAAAGTGCAATTTCCCGCCGGAGTTTATCCTGTTTACAGCGGCGGGGCGGAGGAACAGGCGCAAGCGCAACGTGAATTGCTCTTGCACTCGCTTATCGCCGCGGCGGGCATTGTGATTCTGCTCGCGCTCGTCTTTCGCACCGGACGCAACCTGTCGCTGGTGCTGGCGAACCTCCCGTTCGCGCTGGTTGGCGGTATTTTTGCCATCGTGCTGTTTTCAAACGAAGACTGGTCGGGAACTTATTCGACGCTCAAAGGGTTCGCCGTTCATCTGCGCGGCGTGCTGTTTCATCCGGTGAACTTCCTGGCGCACCCGATTGCGTCTGTAGTTGGCCTTTGGCGTGAGTTATCGCCTTTGCGGCTGGGAACGTTTTCACTCGGCACTCTGGTTGGATTCGTGACGCTCTTCGGCATCACGATGCGCAACTCGATCATGATGATTTCGCACTTCGAACACCTCGTGCGCGAGGAAGGCATGACCTGGGGACTCGAAGCCGCTTTGCGCGGCGCGACCGAGCGACTGGTGCCGATCCTGATGACGGCGCTGGTGACGGCGCTCGGGTTGTTGCCGCTGGCCATCGGTTCGGGCTCGGCAGGACGCGAAATTGAAGGCCCGATGGCGATTGTGATTCTTGGCGGCCTGCTGACTTCGACTGCGTTAAACCTCCTCGTGCTTCCGACGCTGGCGCTGCGCTACGGTAGATTCCAGACTACTCTTTATTTGAACTCAAAGAAAGGCAATTGATATGCACCTTCCCCATGATGCGATGTTGCTGCGGATTTTCATCGGTGAATCGGATCGCTGGCATCATCAGCCGCTCTACGAAGCCATTGTTCTGAAAGCGCGCGAGATGCATCTGGCCGGGGCGACAGTGCTGCGCGGTCCGATGGGTTTCGGCAAATCAAGTCGGCTACATACCGCAAAAATCCTGCGCCTCTCGATGGACTTGCCGCTGGTCATCGAAATCGTGGACGTGGAAGAGAAAATCAATTCCTTCCTGCCGGTGCTGGACGAGATGATGAAAGGAGGGCTGGTCACGCTGGAGAAGGCCCGAGTGATTGACTACCGTGCCGACCCGGAAACGGAGATTCCGCCGAAAACCTGAGGCTCATTTAATCATGGACAACATCTGGTTCATCGCGAAGGCCCGTTCCAACGAAAGGCCGATCGAATCAGCAACCACGCCCACTGCAGCGCGCTGATTGTGAAACAATGAAATCGAGAGCCATTGAGAGCCATTGGGGTCAGTTCTTGATAATGGCTACTCATCGCGGGCCTTCCGCCGGAGATAGAGCAAGTGGTTCAAGTAGCCCCGGCTGCCCATGCCCAATCGCTCCGCAATCCATCCCACCGTCATCGTGGTCTCCGCCCGCAAGCGCGCCGCCAAAGCCACTTTCGCCGGATCACCTTTGGGCCGGGTCTTTAGCTCGGTCGCCTTCCACTTCCGTCGCTTCAACTCCTCCGCGATCATCCCTTCGGCCTTAGTTGCCTCCGTCTCCGCCCTTTCCTCGCCGTAGTGCTCCGCCCCCATCCGCTCGCTCATCTGTCCCAGCAACTCTTTGCGAAACGCCTCCTCGCCCAAAAACCAGCCGCGTCGAATCCCCTTGAACTCCTCGTCCTCCTCCGCCCCGCGTCGCTCCTCCAAGACCCGCCCCAGCCGTTGCCGGCCCGCCGCGCTGTCCTTCGCGATCCTATACTCACCCAGCAACCGATCCACGCGCAGCCAAGCCGGACGCTGCGAAGGCGCCCGCAGATACGCCGGCCAACTGCTCCAGACAAAACTCTTCAAAGCCTGCTCCGCCGCCACCAGCTGTGCCCGCGAGGGATTCAAGTGAACGTAGTCGCAGGCGCTCTTGAGATAGCCAGCGCCCGAACCATCCACGATCAGCGATTTGTAACGGCCGGAGAAGAGATGACCGAACAATTTGTGCCGCCTGTTGAAGCGGTTGGTGTACGTGCCCATAAGCCATTTCATCCCGGCGACCAGATTCGGCTTTGGCGTCTCGACCACCAGGTGAAAATGATTCGGCATGAGGACATAGGCATGGACCTGCCAGCCGGTTTTGGCGCACGCCTCGCCCAGAGTCTCGACGAAGCGCTGCCGATCCGTATCGTCCTTGAAGATGGGTTCGCGCCGGTCGCCGCGATTCATGACGTGATAAATCGCGCCGGCATACTCGACTCTCAACTTGCGGGCCATGGCAGGAGAATGGCTACCGCGGGCTCAGTTGTCAATATCAAGAACTGACCCTAGGACCGAGACTCTTTTCTTTTATTTCTTTTTTTCTTTTTTTTCCGAAGCTTTACAATTGCGCTTCGGCGACTTTTCCGTCCAACCGGCATGAATCCGATCAAAGTTCTTTTCGTCTGCGTGCACAACAGCGCCCGCAGCCAGATGGCCGAAGCGTATTTGAATCATTTCGGGGAGGGAAGATTTGAAGCCGAGAGCGCCGGGCTTGAGCCCGGCACGTTGAACCCGCGTGTCGTCCAGGTGATGAAGGAAGACAGCATCAACATTTCGGGAAACCGGACCAAAAGCGTGTTCGACCTGGTCAAGCGAGGGGAGACGTTTGACTACGTCGTCACTGTTTGCGACGAAACCAGCGCGGAAAAGTGCCCTGTCTTTCCCGGTGCGACCAAACGGTTGCATTGGAGTTTTGCCGATCCCTCATCACTGACCGGCACCGAAGCGGAACAGCTCCAGCGAACGCGCGAGATCCGTGATCAAATCGAATCGCGGGTGAAGCGGTGGATTGCCGAAAGGGACGGCTGATCCGCGTTACAGAATCCAGCCGGCGACCTGCATCAGGCGGGTGAGCGCGTAGCCCACCCCTGCCGTGGCCGGCAAGGTCAAAAGCCATGCCCACAGGATTCGCTCGACGATACTCCACTTCAGCGCATTCAACCCTTTGGCGGCGCCGACGCCCATGACGGAGGTGGTGATGACGTGCGTGGTGGAGACGGGCATTCCCATTTCGGCTGTGGTGAAAAGCACGGTGGCGCCAGCCGTTTCGGCGGCGAACCCATGAACCGGCTGGAGCCTCACCAATTTGTGTCCCAGTGTTTTGATGATGCGCCAGCCGCCGGCTGCCGTTCCGATGGCCATGGTCACCGCACACAGCACTTTGATCCACAGAGCGATTCGCTGGTCTTTCGGGTCCGCCCCTTCCTGCGTCCGAAGAAAGCTTAACCAGTCGGGCAATTGATCGAAGGCGCCTGCTTTCGTTGCCGCCACCAGGGCCAGCGCAATGAGGCCCATGGTTTTCTGCGCGTCGTTCGTCCCGTGACTGAAGCCCATGTACGCCGAGCTGAACAATTGCAGTTTCCCAAAGACTCGCGCCACGGTCAATGGCCGCCAGTTGCGCAGGACGAAATACAGTCCTCCCATCACCACAAACGCGATGACCAGACCCAGGACCGGGGACACCACCATGGGAACCACCACCTTGTAAAGGATGCCTCCGCCGTCCCACCAATGTTTGCCTGCCGCAGGCGCCCTGGCCCAAACAACCGCGCTCAGGTCGCCGTGCGCCGCGGCAATGGCTGCCCCGCACAAACCGCCGACTAACGCATGGCTTGAACTGGAGGGCAGCCCGACATACCAGGTCAGCAGGTTCCACAGGATCGCGCCGACCAAAGCGCAGATCAGCATGTGCGAAGACGAAGCGGC
>QHPW01000311.1:0-4560 GCA_003219675.1 Verrucomicrobiota bacterium | reverse complement strand
ATGGAATTGGCCGTGTCGTGAAAGCCGTTGGTGTAAGTGAAGAGCAACGCCGTCAGGATAACAACGAACACCAGGGTCAAGGTCATGGCGTCGCGGTGTCAGGAATTCTTCAGCATGATGTGATTGATAACGTTGCCCGCGTCGCGGCAGCGGTCGATGACTTTTTCCAGCAGCTCGTAGAGGTCTTTGAGCGCGATGACTTTCAAAGTGTCGTGCCTGCCGCTGAACAGGTCGCGCAACAGTTCGATCATGAGCTTGTCGGCTTCGCCTTCAATCACCTGAAGCCGCTCGTTCAGCTCCTTTATTTTTTCAATTTCCTGCATCCGGCGAAGCTGTTTGACCATGGCCAAAACCGTGTCGGTGGCCTGCTCCAGCATTCCCACCTGCTGCATAAAATCCACCCCGCGCAGGTGTTGCGATCCAATAATGAAATGCTCGGCGAATTTCTCAGTCGCTTTGGGGATTTTGTACAGGGCGGTGGACAGGGCCTCGATGTCTTCGCGCTCCAGCCCGGTGATAAAGGTATTGACCAGTTGCTCGCTGATCTCCTCGGCGATGCGCTTCTCCTTCCGCCGCGACAACACAAAATCCTCCAGTGTCGGAGGGCCGCTTGAACTTTTGATGATGCGCACCAACGCCTGCACGCTGCTGCGGGCTTCGTCGGCGCTCGCTTCCAGCAAGTCAAAAAACTTGTCGCCTTTGCCAAACACCTGTTGCAGGGAAAACATAGCGTCGCTCTTCGTAACACAATCGTCACGGACGACACGAGAAGAATTTTTCGGGCGCGCCGTGGAACCGGGCGCCGCTGCCGGGCGCTGCCAATGCAGCGGCGGGCCTCCGGCATGTCGTAAAGCCGGGCAACTTGCCGGGCGGACAAAATGCTGCGAGACAGCAATCGCTGCGGCAGCCGCCGACGAGGAGGAAGCTCGCGACGTCTAAAAACAAGACCGCCGGACGTTCACGTACGCCAGTCACTGTCAGTGCACCGGATGCAGGGAAGGAACCAGTCCAAGACTGATCGAAACCCATTCAGCGATTTCCCAGCAAGGGAAGGCGCCAGGAAAGACACTTCACGGCCTCCTGCCCGGTCACCGGCTCGAATCAGTGCGGCATGCAGCCGATTTTTCCGACAGCGATCACAAACCCGACCAGACCGGCGATCAACAGCCACGGATTGCCCTTGACGGCCATCAGGATGCCCGCGCCGAGGACCGTACCCATTGCAATCCAAGCCGCGAACGCGTAAAACAATTTCATTACGCGGATGTTAGCCGGGCTTGCCTGCGTTTCAATAGAAGATTTCCGGCGAGGAGCCCCGAAGGAACGTGGGGTTTGGAAGCCCCGCGAACCCGCAGCCAGGAAGGCTGCGCCACGGGGCAGCCTCCAGGCCGCCGCTTCAGTCCGGGGCTTGATTTGTCAGGTGAACATGTCGGAGTTCAGCCTTCGGGCTGTTCCGGGCCGCCAACATGCTAAAGCATGAACTCCAGCCCTCACGTTCGCAAAAGAAAAGAACCTGCCGCTCAGGCTCCGTCAAAAAAAACTAGCGTCCAACCGCCGTTTTCCCCACCATCGCCGCGAACGTTTTGCGGCTTGGTCCCGTTCGACATGAAAGCCAAAATTATCATTACCCCCAAGAAAGCCGTCGTTGATCCGCAAGGCAAAGCGGTGCAAAACGCGCTCGAACACATGGGCTACTCCGGCATCAACGCCGTCCATGTGGGCAAATATCTGGAAATCGAATTGAACGGCGCTGATAGAGACACCGCCTGCCGTCAGCTCGACGAAGCTTGTCACCGATTTCTAAGCAACCCGGTGATTGAAGATTACAAACTCGAAATTGAATGATGGCATTTACGATTTAGGAATTATGATTGACGAGTTCATCGCCATTCGCTGGGCGAATCGCAAATCAAAAATCAAAAATCAAAAATGAATTTCGCGGTCCTTCAATTCCCCGCTTCGAACTGCGACCAGGACGCCCTCCACGCGCTGCGCGATGTCCTGGGTCACTCGGCCCGCTATGTCTGGCACAAAGAGACGTCGCTGGACGACGCGGACGCCCTCATCGTGCCGGGTGGATTCAGCTACGGCGATTACCTGCGTTGCGGCGCCATCGCAAGGTTCAGTCCGGTGATGCAGGCCCTCCAGCAATTCGCAACCAACGGCGGACTCGTGCTCGGCATTTGCAACGGCTTTCAAGTCCTGTGCGAAGCCGGTCTGCTGCCCGGCGCGCTGATCCGCAATCGGTCGCTGCAATTTCGCTGCGAACACATTTTTCTCAAAACCCTCACGACCGAGTCACCGTTCACAAACCGGATTCCGGAAGGCAACCTGCTGAAAATTCCCATCGCGCACGGCGAGGGTTGTTACTTCGCCGATGAAGACACGCTGAACAAGCTCAAAGCGAACAATCAAATCCTCTGGCAATACTGCAACGCACAGGGTGAAGTCACGGAGCAATCGAACCCGAACGGTTCGCTCTGGAACATTGCCGGGATTTGCGATGAGCGCCGCAACGTGGCCGGCCTGATGCCGCATCCTGAGCGCGCCTGCGAGGCGATTCTCGGCAGCGCGGATGGGAGCTTGATTTTCGAAAGCTTGATCCACGCGCTGAAAAGCGCTGCGGTGGCGAAGGCGGCCTGAGTTCGCGGAGCGGCATGTTACCGGCACTTTCGTCCCGTCCGGTCGAGGCGACTCGCCGTCGGACAAAGTTTCAATTGGACATTGGAGTTGAGCCTCCCTTAAATCCATCCGGATCGGAAGCGCTGGACCCCGCGGCGGTGATGGAATCGGACGGGCACAACGCCGGTTGCGAGTCAACGATCTCCGGCAAAGCCGGAGGCATGAAAGAATGAATGGCTCAAAGCCATACGGCCCTTCGGGCGATCCGCAGACTTCCGGGGAAATGCGAACGCGGTTGGCGGTGCGAGCGTCACCTTTCCCCTCACCCCGGCCCTCTCCCTCAAGGACTCCCTCAGGGAGAGGGAGAATCCTCCGCTGCCTTTCAGCACAACCCAGCGCGGTGTCCGCCCGCCGAACTTGCCGAACAACCGAACCTGCCGCCGGCTGTTCCCTCTCCCCGCGGGAGAGGGTCGGGGTGAGGGGAATCGGCATGCCGTTCGACACAGCGACTCGGACGCTTCCCGAAATTGTCGAACTTCGCGAGTCCTCCGGCAGAGCCGGAGGTTTCCGATCTGCGCCGCCAGAATGACTCATTACGCGCCGAACAACGACAGCTTGCAGCCGTCACGCGCGATACAACCGTTCCGTCCACAATCGGGACCGCAGAGTTGGAGCAGTTACGGAGAGACCAAAGAGAGCTGATGCGCTTACGCAACGAGGTCCGCCAGCTTCGCGAACAAGTCACCGCGCTGAAAACCGCCCGGACAGACAGTGGCGCACAGGAGCCTGCAGCGGCGTTGGATCAGGCCCAATCGCGGGCCGACGCGATTCGACAACTGGGCGTCGCCGCGAGCACGGGAGATCTCACAGCATTGGACAAGTTGGCCGAGCTTTCCGACGTGGCGCACGCACAGTTCAAAACCAACCACGATGCGAGCGTGTTTGCCGAACTCCGGCCGGCTTTTGACGTGCTTGGCGCAGAAGCTGGAAAGGGCAGCGACACGGCACTGCAGGCTCTGTGGAAAGGGATGCGCATGGATTCCGTGCAAGGTTTCGCGATTCAGGCGCTCGGCGCCGACGCGGGCCATGGAAACGAAAAGGCTCTGGAGCCGCTGTTGGAACCGGAACGGTATCTTATTCTGCGTTCCTCAGCCGTCGGCGCATTGAAGCCCGCGGCTGACAGCGGGAACGTCCGAGCCATTCAAGCTTTGGCAGCGGTCGCGGTTGATCCTGACGCCAAGCCGCTTTGGTTCCTGGCGGCCGAAGGGTTGCGGAAAGCAGCCAGCTCAGGGAACGTCGCCGCCATTGATGCTCTGGCGGCGCTGATGAGGTCGGACAACGACAACGTGCGCCGCGAAGCGATTGCAGGGCTGGAAACAGCGGCGTTCAACCAAAGCGCCAGAGCGAGAGAAGCGCTCCAGAATCCGGGTGGCAGATAATTGAACGGACTCCTCATTATTTGACGATCGGCCGCAGAACGATGTTGCGGTATTCGACGCCGGCGTGGTCGCCCTGAAGATAAATCGGCCCGCGCCGCATTTCATCCGACCACAACGCGCCGCCGGTGCATCCGAGCAGCGGCCGGTTATCAATGATTTTCTTGCCGTTCAGGACCACGGTCGCGTGCCGGTCGCAGAGTGTGATGTCAAACGTCTGCCATTCGCCGGCGGGTTTCTCAGCGCTTTCGCTCGGAGTGATGCGGCTGTAGATGGCGCCCATGTTGTGCGGGTCGAGCCGTTTGCCGTAAGTGTCGGCCACCTGGACTTCATAAATGCCGCGCAGGTAAATCCCGCTGTTTCCATCCTTGGGCACGCGCACGTCCAGTTTCAGATTGAAATCCTCGAATTCGCGGTCGGTGCGGAGGTTACCGTAAGAGATGTGCGGCTTGCCTGAATGCTGGACTGGATTGTTGACCAGAATCCCGTTCTCCACGCTCCA
>QHPW01000308.1 GCA_003219675.1 Verrucomicrobiota bacterium | reverse complement strand
GAGCTCTGATGAATCTGGATTTCGAAGTCCAAATCGTGCACTTGACCGTCAGCCAAAACCTCTTTGGTCGCGACCCTTTTTCCATTCACCACAATTTCGACGAGGCGCTTTCCGCCCGGGGCGACTTCGTCGGTCCGCGGGCCGTGCAAAGTGACCGTGTCGCCGACAAACCGATTGCCGTTCGGAACCGCGATCGTGCCGTAAGCCACCGCCCGAGGCAACTCCGGCGCGAAGGCGACTTTGGCCCGGACACGCACGTTGGCAGGCGCAGCCAGGCGCAGGTCATCGTATCCCGGCGCAATGTCGTTCACCGTAAACCCAAGAGCATGGGCGAATCCGTCCGAGACATAGGAACGACCCTTGGCCAGTCCATTGCACCAGGCGCCGAAGTCGATCTGATTCACCGGCCCCAAATGCACATACACGCGGCCTTGTCCCACGCGTTCGCCGCTCATGCAGGGAAAATCCGTTTCGCCGCTCACCTTGAGTGGAAAGCCGCAGTTGAGCAGGTGATACCACATGTTCCATTCCGCGATGCGCGGCGTGTCCATGGCGCTGATGAAATCGCACGCCCCCGCAGCCACGCTCACACAGATTTCCATCGCGCCCACACCGTTCATTTGCGGGACGGCCAGGTTCGGCAACTGCTCCGCGCTGCGGTCGTGCGCAGTCACCAGCTCCGATTCGGCCAGCGCGCCGTCGTGGTCGGTATCGATCGCATCGAAGGGCAGTGGCAGCAGCGCTCCGGCGCACTCGGCGCGCGCCAGCAGGCCGTCATGGTTCGTATCGAACCGCGCGAACAACCGCTTCGTGGCGTCCCACGCGTCGATCTCCAGTCCGCTGGCCGAGTGCGCGTAACCGGTCACGGCACCCTGCGCCCTGGCCCACTTCATCACCGGCGTGGTCCAGGTGGGCCAGCCTTTGATCTTGGTGCCTTCGGAACCCGGGTAAATCTGTTCCTTGAGGTTGAGCAGGCAAACATGGCCCAGTGCCTGCGAACCAAAACCGCTGATCTCCAGATCGTATTTCATCACGCTGAGCGGTCCGCTGAGCTGGTGCACGGTCGGGGTGAAAAAACGTCTTTGATAATCAAAGCACGGACCCCACGTCAGCACGCACCCGACGTTAAGCCCTTCGCCATTCACCTGCAAAAACATGTCTTCCGGTGTCACCCCTTCGGTCGGACTGGTGTAGTGCGCGCAACCGGCCCCGTGAATGTGATGGTCGCCACTGTAGAATCCGTAATCCCTCGGATTGATCCAGCGTTCGAGCTTCACCTCGACCTCCGCCAATGACCGCGATGGAAGGGTCACCTCGCGCCGCAGTTGGCGATACTCCGGACCGCGACTGTATTCCATCGTCAACCGGCCTGGAGGCAACAGAACCTCATCACCGTCGCGCCGATAAATCTGCGGCTGAAAATAAAAATCCGGAGCAAGCCGCTTGGCCTGCGGCGGGAACACATGTCCCGCCTGGTCGCGAAAAATGAAGCGCGCCGCAGCGGGCGTCCCGTCCTGGTCCTTGACCCGCAGCTTCACCCGAACGGCGGGTCGTATGTCGAACAGCACCGGCGCCTCGCCGCGAAAGCCAAGGTCTTGATTTCCCTGGCCGACCTCGAACCCGATCGTGGCTTCGCGCGTTCCCGGCTCGCTGCTATAGACAAGGGCGATGGCGTATTCGGCCCGAAGACCGCTCAGGTTCGGCGTCATTGGCGGACGCGAATACATCTCCAGTTCCAGAAATCGCCCCGGAGCAGCGCTCTTGGCCAACGTCTCCTTGAGATGCGTTCGCTGCATGCGCTTCGCGCTCAGCGGCGTCATGCCGGCATACACCTGTCCCGACTGCGGACTCACGATGCGCAGTTCGCTGGTCAACGTGCTCTGATTGATAATCTTCACGAGCGCGGGGGTGAATCCGGCCTGCTGCAACCGGGCTTTCGCCGGGCCCCGCTGCACTTTCACGCGGGATTCGGGATTGATGGTGACGACCGGATGGACGTGCGGATCGAGCAGGTCCTGGAGCCGATCCGCATCGCCGGCTTGCACGGCGACTTCGAGTCCCTCGATCGTCTCGCTCGGCAACGGCGCTCCGAGAAACTGGAGCGCCTGGATCACGCGAGTGATATTTGCAGACAGGGGTTGCGCCTCGACAGGAACACGCAGTTCGACAGCGATTTCGCCGTGGACCGTCGCCCCCAGCTCGAGCAAACATAGAAAACAACTTACCAGCCGGCTCATGTTACGCCGCCGAGTGTATCGTCGGATAAGCGCCATCGCAATGCCAGGTAATCGTCCCATTTGGTGGCAGTGGTGCGGCCGCACCGCCGTGCGCCTCGGTAACGGCCCGACCACCAGCCCGAATCAGGACGCTGCCGACAACCCAGTGCGTGCCGCTACAGCCAAATCAGCACGCTCGGTAGTGCCTTAGGCACTACCGGACGCTCGATTCGCTTGACGACGGCTGCAATCGGCGTATGAATGGAGCATGCCATAACAGCTGTCTGGAAAGGAAATCTCTTATGAAAACGCCGCGCACTCGTCGGGAATTTCTGGCTGATGTCGGTCGAGGTATGTTGGTCGCCACCGTGGGTTTTGAAGTCGCCGGCGAATTGGGACTGGCCCGTGCGTTGGCCGAGGAGACCCCCGACACACTGACTTTCGGCTCGTTGGAGCCGCTGGTGTGCCTGATGCAGGAGACCCCGGTCAATCGCCTGTTGCCCGCGCTGGTGGAACAGTTGCGTTCGCGACAGGCCGACTTGCGGCGCTTGACCGCCGCGGCAGCGCTCGCCAATGCGCGCACGTTTGGCGGCGAAGACTACGTCGGCTTCCACACCATGATGGCCCTGGCTCCGGCGTTGCACATGGCGCAGGAACTGCCTGCCGAATTGCAGCCGCTGCCGGTCTTCAAGGTGCTTTACCGGAACACCAACCGCATCCAGGAACACGGCGGGCGCAAGGATGAAGTGCTTCACCCGGTGCAACCCGCGACGTTGTCCGAGAACCGTCCCGGCGGTGAGCAGTTGCGCGAGGCTGTGCGGCGCAAGGACGTCAATGAGGCCGAACAGACCTTTGCCCGGCTGGCTCAGCTCTCGGCGGAAGACGCCTTCAATCATTTGCTGTTCGCCGTGCAGGACAACACCGAGGTCCATCGCGTCGTGTTGCCGTATCGCGCGTGGGATTTGCTCGGACTCATCGGCAAGGAACAGGCGCACACACTGCTCCGCCAATCCGTCCGATATTGTGTCAAAGCCGAATCCTGGCAACACACCTCGACCTGGGACGCGCCGCGAACGCTGCTGCCTAAAATGCTCGAAGAACACAAACTGCTGGGCCGCCCGCCCGGCGACCGCAAAGCGGAGGACGGCTGGGTCGAGCAAATGAGCCAGACCATTTTCAAATCCACACCCGAACAGGCCGCTGAGGCCGCCGCGGCAGCGCTGGCGGAAGGCATGTCGCCGTCGGATATCGGCGAAGCGATCACCCTGGCGGCCAATCAACTGGTCTTGCGCGACCTGGGCCGCACACCCCGCGACGAGGTTTCCGGCAAACCCGTGGGCAGCGTGCACGGCGACTCGATTGGCGTCCACGCCTGCGATTCGTCCAACGCCTGGCGCAACATGGCGCGCGTGAGCAACCCGCGCAATTGTTTTGCCAGCCTGATTCTCGGCGCTTATCAGGTGGCCCTCGATCGCACCGCGCGCGGCGGCGATTTCCTCAACTGGCAGCCGTTGCCGGTCGCCCGGCACCTCGGCGAGATCAAATCGAATGATCCCGAGGCGCTGTTGCGCGAGGCCGACGAGGCGATTCGTGGAAATCTCCAGGGCAAAGCCAGCGCCGTAGTTCAGCGCTACGGCGAGCTGGGCCTTTCACCGCGCCCGATGTTCGATCTGTTGCTGCGCTACGCAGTCAGTGAAGACGGCGCCCTTCACGCCGAAAAGTTCTATCGGACTGTCTCGGAGGAATTCGCCGCGACGCGCGCCAGGTTCCGCTGGCGGCATGTGGTGGCGCTGGCCCGCGTGACCGCAAGCGAGTATGGCCGTCCGGCCGCCGGCATGTCCGAAGCCCGCGCCATGCTGAAAGTTTGAATCGAGCTTCCGGCCGGCGCCGGCGACCACTTGAATTTCGAGGTGCTCAGCACCGCCCGGGCAGGTCTGCAGCCAATTGGTTTGGCTCGACGAGGACAGCGCTCCTACCGTGCTGTTTCGGCGATTCGTTCGTAGATTCCAAGCGCCCGTTGGTAATCCTCGATCAAACTATCCGGGGCGATACGGCGACTTCGCGCGATTTCCTCCTTCACACGCGTCACGAGCCACTCGGTTTCCACCCGGCGCGGCCGAAGCGGCTGCCCGGGAACTTCAAAGTACCACGGCGCCGTATGCGCAAAGCGGAAACGGTCGTCGGGCCTCTTCTCGAAGCAACGCCACGCAAGCCACGACGTCCCGGTTGGATTGAACTCCGTCGAAATCCCAGTCACGAACGAGCCGGCGGCGGTCTTCTTGTTTTGCGGTTCGAAGCGCCGGCTCACGAGCCCGTTTACGATCAGTTCAATGCTTTCGAGGGGTTGCTCGCTCTGCACGGTGCAGTCGAGCCGATAGTCCTTCGGTGGGTTCGCCGCTTGAAATGTGGCTCCGGGCCATTGGCCATCGGCTTTGCCAAGCATCATGGGTCCGGTGGTCACGAAGCTGCGCCCCGCAGCGAGTCCGCGCATCCAGGCGTCGAAACTGAACGGCTCATCCAGATGGACGTACACCCGGCTGAAACCGAGCGGGACCGGGTGGACGCCGTTGGCCGTGCCGGCGGCGGGACGCAAACGAAACCCGCAGTTCAACAGCGCATAATAAGTCTGAAAACCGTAAAGCGTCCAATCCCGTTCCGTTTCCGTGCCCGAGCCGGACAGCCCCATCCAGGCCGGTGCAGGCACCGCCCAGTTCTTGACCGCATACTCCGTTTCCCAGAGATGATTGTTGGCCAGTTCGTAAAGGTCCACCTTCAGCAGCGGCACCAGCGCCAGCGACCAGGGCCAGTTGTGTTTTTCCAGGTCGAGCAACCCGCCCTCGACTCGCGCTTTCGCGGCGATGTCGCCAAGCGGGAACACCGGCTCATCGAAGCGCGTCCGATGATTCAAGATGAGCAAAGCGCCCAGCGTGTGATTGGTGTTCCCGGTCCGAAAAATCTCGTATTCCGTGTTTCGAGGATGCCAGGCATGTGTGGCGTCGATCTGCACCGGGACATCTCCAAAGTTCCCCGGAAAACCGCGATCACTGGCGCTCGGAGCGACGCTCGAAGAAGTCGTCCAGTCCACCATCGGCAATCCGACGTTCACATCTTCGGCCAGCATCACGTTGGGCAGCTCGGCGGGATCTCGGTGATTGTGCGTGTCGCCGGAGTACCAGCCCGACTCGGCCATGGCCACCCACCGGCGCAATCGGAACACCAGCTTCGGCAGGCCAGGTTCAACCAGCACCTCGCGCGTTTCCGGGAAAAATTCCTTCCCACGCTCGACGGTAAACGTGTAACGGCCGGGCAGAAGCTCGACTCGAAAGGGATGCGCTGAGAGCGTGGTGTGCATCTCGACAACGTTCGTGTTAATCCAGTTTCTCCTCTCGTAGCGAACCGCGGACCCGAGCGCAAAAGCGGATTTCGGGAAATGCCACGTGCCGTCGGCGCCATGAACGTAAAGGCGGGCCGGCAAAGGCTTCCCATTTGCATTGTCAACCATCTCGCCCTCCACAAGGACCTCCGGGCGACCGGCCTTTCGTTTTTGCACGATCGCCAACGCATCCGCCGGTGCTCGGTCCGGATCGATGTATCGCGCCAGGTCGCGGAGTGCCACCACTTTGAAGGCATTGGTGTGAAGATAGCGCATGAATTCCTCGAAACGTTCGGGCCGCGTGTGCACCCATGGATGCTCGCGATCGGGCACTCCGTGAAACTGCAGGACCGCAATTTGGCCCGCCCGCGCCTGGTCCGCCGCTCGTTTGAAATCGTCGATCGTCCAATCCGGCCGCGCGTCACCCGCGGAGGGAATCAACAGCGGATGGTCCACGCCCGGCTCGTAAGCGAATCCCTGTCCCCATTCATACGGATGTTCGGGTGCGCCGCCGCGCCGGGCGAACCGGATGCCGAGCTCCCGGAGAATCGGCAGCGCGCCCGGGGTAATGGCATTTCCGGGATATGCGAAGCTGACCGGGCGCGGAATGCCGCGCTCGGCGCAGCGGGCGTTAATGGCTTCAATCTGTTCGCGCAACTGTCCAAGCGTGCGGTCCGAAACCCCGAAGTGATCGCGCGTGTGATTGCCGATCTCAAATCCATCCTGGTCCAGTTCCTTGATCTGCTCCCAGGTCATGTAATCCTGCTTGTTCGTGCGAAAGGAAAATCCCTCGGTGATAAAGAACGTGGCGCCGAATCCGTAACGCTTCAGGATGGGCCGCACCACCGAGTAGTGCGAAGCCACGGCGTCATCAAACGTGAGCACGACCCGTTTGTCAGGTATCGCCTCGGTCGCATCCGTTCGTGACAATCCCAGGCCGAAAACCAAAAGCATCACGATGCCTTGGAATCGTG
>QHPW01000027.1:12038-14382 GCA_003219675.1 Verrucomicrobiota bacterium | reverse complement strand
AACGACCGTCGGAAGAGATCATCGGCTGATGGCCGGAGGGTGAAAGGTCGAGGATTGAGAGGCGACGATGCGAAAAGGCGATGCCACATGGCGCATCGGTCCACACGCCGCTGTCGTCCGGTCCGCGGTGGCGAACTGCCTCAGCCATTCGCGCGGCGGCCGAGAGCAAATCGCTTTCGACTGTCTGCAGAGAAGAATCAAAAAAGCCGCTGATGCCACACATGTTTCGACGAGGGAGGATGCGTCTGAACGAATCGGGTGCTCGCGCTCAAAGGGAAGTCGGACGCCATGGAAGCAAGCACTGACTTCAGGAGCCGCTCTGTGGTACGACGGGTTGATTCGCGTCTAGGTTCGTGATCGACTGTGACTGGCTCTTACTGACCCCACCCAACCCAAAACGCTTCGTGTTGATAAAATGCAACACAAAGAAAAGCAGCACCGTCAGAACAATGTCGGGGCTGAAAATAAAATCCAGCGTCCCGCTATTCAGCGGCATCGCTACGAGATACCCAGCCACCAGATAGGCCATGAGATAAAACGGCGATTTTTGCAAATTGATGGAACGAAACCCCCGCTCCACCAAACCAAAAGAAACCCCATGAAACAGCGGGATCACTAAGAAGCCAATAAAGGGAAAATCAATCCAACATTGGCCGAGATAACCCGGGGGAGCATCCTGGGCTGTGGGATCACCAGTCAAATACGCAGTTGAAGTACGAACGATCCGTTCCGGCCAGGGTTTCTCAAATCCCATCATCCCAAGCGGTATCATACGCAGCACGGAGAAGAGGTGGTCCACGCCAAATCGCGGCCCACCCTCATAACGCTCCAGAGTGCCGAGGCTTTCCAGATAACTGAGCCCATATTCACCCGCTGCTGTTACAACTTGTTCCAACAAAGTCACGTCGGAAACACCGATATTCGCAACTTCAAGGTCGCTCAAATCCCTGAGGATTGCCTTGCCGAAAAATAACAATGGAACTGATGCCAATAATATTAAAAAGAGGTAATGGACCTTATACTTTGCTTTTCTAACGCCTATGTACATGTAAACGAGGATCCCCACTATAAGCAAAGGACGACGCGAACCGCTGGCAAGAGCATCGAGCAGGACAAAAACCACAGTCAAAACCAAATAAATAAGACTGGTTCGCCGCTTCTCATCGGATAATGCGTAACCGAGCACGGAAAAAAGAAGAAAGGTGGTGGTCGCCGCGTAAATGTTGGCATTCAGAGGAGTGCGCTCGAACGCATAGTATGGATCGTCGGCTCTGTAATAGGTTGCAAGCAGCAATCCTCCGATCGGATCACCGGGAACAAGGGTATTACCAAATACAAACATAAGGAGTGAAAACACGAGGCCTATGAAAATCCATGCGAGTCGCACCTGGAACTTGATCCCTCTAATCACCTGCCGGGAAAAATCCAGTCTTTGTGCCGCAAAGTTATACCCTAACGAAAGACTGCAATAGGCAAGTGCAGAACCAAGCAAGAGAACAAATTTTTCTGTGGGTTGAGCCTGGTGATGAAAGTAGC
This sequence comes from Verrucomicrobiota bacterium, assembly GCA_003219675.1. Lineage (GTDB taxonomy): Bacteria > Verrucomicrobiota > Verrucomicrobiia > Limisphaerales > AV2 > AV2. The sequence goes on along the minus strand of QHPW01000027.1, from coordinate 12,846 downwards.
CAAATAAAGAAAAGTCCGCTATTCGGTCAGCCTGCGCGAGGCCCGTATCGAGAGACAGGCAAAGGATGGTGGCCGGGATGACGATATTCGCCAGGAAGAAGATGCTCAACACCGAGAATTGGTCGAATAGCATTCTCTTTTTTCGAGACAACTCATAGCCAACGATGGCTATTGTTAGCATCGCGTATATGAAGCCAATCAACATGATTCTCCTCTCGTCAAAACAATACTCGGCCTAGCTTGAGGAAAACGAATTCGTTACAACCGAGACTGCCCGCGCAAGTCTTCAACTTCGTCAAAATAAATCCTTTAGAGTAGTAAAAATTAAATACCTCCTCAGGTTTTGCAACTTCGAATGGGTATCCCCCTACCCAATCAACAAGGTCGTGCCAGACCGACATTCCGCGGCCTTTTTTATAATCGGCCCAACGACGGAACGGGAGCGGATTTTGAATTCGGGCCAGACGCTTGATTGCTGAACCCATCTCAAAATATGCGCCACAGATCAGGAGCAGCAGAACTCTGACCGGCAAAGCCGACGCGTTATAAAGTCTCTTCACCGCTTTCCAGACGCGGCTTATTTCTTTTTGGTCGTTGTAAATTGCGATAAACAATCGTCCATCGTCAGCCACGCGAGCAGAGACGTTCTCGAGCGCTTTCCACATCGCGCCCGTATGGTGCAGGACACCCCAAGAGTAAACGACGTCGAACAGTCCCAATGATTCGAGATACTGCCGATCGAGCACGGAACCTTGCTCGACGGTCCACCTGGAATCATTCGGAAAGTAGCGCCGTTTGAGTTCTTTGG
>QHPW01000027.1:10329-11738 GCA_003219675.1 Verrucomicrobiota bacterium | reverse complement strand
AGCGCGCGAGCGGACAGTCGCTTGCGTTCCAATTCATCCAAGATCAACTTTTCCATGGCTGAAGCCAAGGCGCCAATATCTCCTGCGCGCACGAGGAGTCCGTCCACGTTGTTTCGGATGATATTTCGCGGGCCGCTGGGACAATCGAAACTGATTACCGGCAGTCCGCAGGCCATCGCTTCGCAAACAGCGTTGGGAAACCCTTCATACCGGGACGGCAAAACGAAAAACGCTGCCTCCCTGAGCTTGTCGAGTGGCTCGCGAGTGCGTCCGGGCAAGCGAACTTTTTGATGCAGACCAAGCTTGTCGCGCAATTCTTCCAGTTTGGCGCGTTGTTCGCCCTCGCCCCAAACGATCAACGACCAATCCGGGTAACGCGATGCGATACGGGCGAAGGCGTTCAACAAAAGATCAAAGCCCTTTTCCTCACCCAACCGGCCCATCGCCACAATCTGCTTTGATCCGCCTGGGCGATCTGCCTTTGTCGTGATCGGCGGAGCGATGGCTGGATTCGGAATAACATGAGCGCGCCGACGAATTCTTTGGGAGACAAACGAAAGAACGTCATGGCTTTGAACCACGAGTCCGGCAGCGAGTGGATAGATCCATCGACGCAGAAGATTCCACGTCTTTCCAATGGGATGACTTGCCGGGTCGGTTCTTTCGGCGACGATGACCGGTGTCTTCAATCCCACGGTTGCCAGCAACGTCAGGACATTCACCGTGTCCATAAAGGAAAGGACCGCGTCCGGCTCGCTTTTTCGGACAGCCGTTCGAAGCGCAAGCAGTCTTTTCCAGTTGTTGGCAACCCCTTGAAATGGGTTCCCGGATAGGCCCATGACGTTTAACGGGATTCGGATGATCTGCGGGTCAAGGTTAAAGAACGGCTTTTCCGATCCATCGTCAAACGTCAGCAAGGTCACGGGCCAGTCTCTCCTGACCCAAAAGTTCGCCATGATCGACATCACCCGTTCCGCGCCGCCGGACGACAAGGTCGAAATAACCAGCGTCAGTCGCATCGTCACTCCGGGTCACGACGAGCGTGCGATTCGATCCCCTCGAAGAAAATGCTCTCGTTCGATCCGTGACTGCCTATCTTCAGTAGAAAAAACTTGATTGCTCCAAGGAGTTTTCCCTTCCAGTTCAATGTCGCCCATGCAAAAAATGGCCTTTCGACGACCGTCACCATCCCAAAGTATTCTGAAAGTATATCTCGCAGCGTGGTCGCTTCGAAGCTCTGTTCGTGTCCCCACCGGTGGAATCGCTTTCCGCAACAAGGGCAGACCACGGTCTGTTCTTTCAGATTCTCGCGACTCGGAACAGTTCCGATAATGCGGCCGCCCGGTTTCAGAACTCGCCGAATATCAACCAACCCCTGCCGCATCAGTTCCGTCGTCAAATGCTCCAGC
>QHPW01000027.1:0-10321 GCA_003219675.1 Verrucomicrobiota bacterium | reverse complement strand
GACCACCGCGTCAAAAAAGCAATCGGGAAACGGGATCTTCTGGATGTATCCAACCTTTGCCCGATCGCCCAGTTGCAGGGCCGATTTAAGCCCTTGGATGCTCTTTTCGCTTGGATCGAGGGAATAGACTTCGAGGCCTTGTCGGAGCGCCAACCGCTCAAAGAGACCGCTCCCGCACCCGATGTTCAAGACCGCGGCCGGTGGGTGAATTCGCTTGATCAGAAACTGAAGCCGCGTACGGCTGCCCTCAAAACTCTCCGGGGCTTCGTTCTGATAATAGTCCCAGATCAGCTCCTGGCCGCTATGACTGTGACAACCGTCACTCATGCCGGATGGCTGTCCCCTGGCGCTGTTTCAGTTCGGTGAGGATTACGTAGAATACCAGCACGCACGAGAGCAGATAAACCAGCGACGTGGACAGCGCGATTCCGGCGACCCCCATCCACCGCATCAAAATCAGATTGCCGAACACATTAACGAGCATGTTCGCCGCACAGATCAGCATGATCGACCGGCCCTTACCCAAAGCGTTCAGCAATCGGACGCCAAGGATTCCTGCGACGTAAAACGGTATTTGCAAAGCGAAACACAGACGCAAGTACGTTCTAAGGGTATGGCGGACGCCTGCCCACTCGTTTCGCGCCACCATGCGGGAAAAGTAAGGCAGAACTGCCGTGCCCAGGGCCATTGATCCGATCCCGAGGATGAGCGCGACCACCTTGCTACCGTAATTCAACGCGGCGACACTCCCAGGACCAAGCATCGAGGCCATGGATTGGTCGATGACAAGGCTGCTGCTCATCAGGAAAGCGCCGGCCATCATCGGCGCAAACTGGCGGATGACTTCGATCAGAGCGGCATCTTTTCCGCGCCACTTGGGCAGCAAGGAAAAGCCTTGGCGTCTTAGAGACCATCCTAACACTCCCGCTTCGAGGACAAATCCTGCGATGGTTCCCACTGCAACGGCGTGGATCCCCCAGGTGGGGCCGAAGCCGAAGATCAACCCAAGGGTAATGATCGGCGTGAGGGCAGGCGTCAGCGCTGCCAGGGCGAACTTTTGTCCTGCATTCAGGACTGCCGACCATGTCGTGCTCAGTCCGCAGATAACAAGCGTCGGAAGCAGGATGAAAAACAGTTTTCGTGTCAAAGCGAACTTCTCCGCGTTGAAGCTGGAAGACATCAGGCGAAGCACGGCGTTGGCTGACAAAGCGAAGAGCAACGTCACGATCACCAGTAACCCGACGCTCCAGAAAAGCATGTTCGACAGGAGCCGCTGCGCGGCTTCCGTCCCTTCCTTTTCGCGGACCTTGATGAACGTAGGAATCAGTGCGGCGTTGAACGAGCCAGCCACCACGTTGATGGCAAACAGCGGCAGAAGAAACGCGATCAGGAACGCGTCCAGCGCGTCGGAAGTGCCGAATGTTTTCGCGACGACGAGTTCCTTGGCCACGCTCACCAGTTTTACCACGACCGTGAACGCGCCAATCGTCATCGCCGCGCCGAAAATGCTCCGATTCACTGTCGCGGCCGTCCAGCGACTCCATCCTTCGCTTAACCGCAACCAAATGGAGTTTCTGGAGCTTTGGATGTCCGGTTCGATCATTATTTCTCCGACTGGGCATGGCATTCCAGGCATCGGCACGACCGCAGATCATGGCTGCAGTCTTCAGTCTGCATCTGTGAGCGACTTGAAAGCTGCCGCCACTGGCTCAGACCAGATTGTTCCGATACCAATCCAGCGCGGCGTCCAGGCCTTGATCGATGCGGTGTGCCGGCGCGTAACCCATCAGCCGCCGCGCCCTGGCGATGTCGGCCTGCGAATGGCGCACGTCGCCGGCTCGAAAAGGCCCATAAACCGGTTTGTATTTCCGCAGATGCGGATAGTGCGGCAGCAGCCGCTCGCGCAGCATGGCAAACAATTGGTTCAAACTCGTCCGTTCATTGCACGCGACGTTATACACCCGGTTGATCGCTCTCGGATTGTTCGTCGTGGCCGCCAGCAGATTCATTTGCACTGCGTTGTCCACGTAACAAAAGTCGCGGCTGGTCTCGCCGTCGCCGTTGATCCGGACCGGTTCCCTCTTCATCATCGCGGCAATCCACCTGGGAATGACCGCCGCGTACGGGCCGTCCGGGTCCTGGCGCGGACCGAACACGTTGAAATACCGCAGGCCGACGGTCTCGATCCCGTAACAGCGCGCGAAAGCGTCGGCATACAGTTCGTTGACGTACTTGGTCACCGCGTAAGGCGACAACGGCCGGCCAATCCTGTCTTCAACCTTGGGCAACGCCGGCTCGTCGCCGTAAATGGCGCTGCTCGACGCATACACGAAGCGTTTTACTCTCGCGTCGCGGGCGGCGGCCAGCATGTTGACGAAGCCGGTCACGTTGCAGGCGTTGGCAATGAGCGGATCTTCAATCGATCGCGGCACCGAACCGAGCGCCGCCTGGTGGGAAACGAAGTCAATCCCGCGGCAGGCCCGGCGGCAGGTGTTCAACTCCCGGATGTCGCCGCGAATGAATTTGAATTCCTTCCACCGCGACCGCCCGACCCGTTCTTTAACTTCGTCGAGGTTCCCTTTATTGCCGGTGGCGAAGTTATCCAGGCCGACGACTTCCTGTCCCAGGTTGAGCAGGGTTTCGACGATGTTCGAGCCGATGAACCCTGCCGCGCCGGTCACCAGCCAGGTCCTGGAGGCTTTCAACAGGTCGGCTTCAAGTTTTTCCCAGGCGGTCATGGCGGTGAGCGAGGAGACGGTTCATGGAAAGCCTCCACGGTTGCCACCGCGCATTGGCACCATGAACCGCTGCGCCTCACAGAGGCGCGGTCCGGACCGCGGGTCTGCGACCCGCAGCCTGCCCGGTTCATGGAAAGTTTCCACGGACGCATTTGGACCATGAACGGTGGGGCGAGACTCCGTCGAGCCCTGATCTCCCAGCCACAGGAATCAGTTAGGGCTCGACGGAGTCTCGCCCCACCGGGTTCATGGGAAGATTTCCCCGAACTTTTGCACGCGTCTTGAGCCACGAACATCATTTGCCGTCTTTGCGTCTCCAGTCATTCAACCAACGTCGTGCTCCGGGCACACTTCGTCCCCGTCAATTCGCAACGGCTGATTTCGTCCGCGAATCGCGAATCGTCCTTTCATCCGGAACGAGTTACGCCACGAGAGTAAGCATAGATGGCTGACAAAAAAGAAAAAACCGAAGCGGCTTCGTGGTCTATTTCATAAATAGACCACTTAGGCCGCGGAGGGGGTCTAAATCATTTCCAGTTCCGTCGCGTCGATTTTTACGGCTGCGGCCTGGGCGATGAAATCCAGGCGCAGCAGCACCAGGGTGGTTCCCTCGCGCTGTTCCACCCAGCCCTCGAGCCCGCGCAGAGGACCGGATTTGATCTTGACGCGAGTGCCAGGCGAGATTTGAGGCGCCAGGCGGACTTCCAGGTCGGTCTCCAGCGCGAGCAGGATGTCGCCCAGTTGTTGCGCGAACAAATCCTGGTCAGGCACATCAAGCAGGTTGGCGACGTAATCACTCTGATAAACCTTCTGTCGCTGATGGGTCAACAATTGGAGAAACACGTAGCCGGGAAAGAGCGGCTTCTGGAACGTGACGGTCTTGCCGCGGTACTTGTGCATGGTGCGATAGCAGGGCAGCGTCACCATCAGCCCTTCACGCCCGCAATATTCCGCCAGCTTCTTTTCGCAGCGCGGACGCGTGTGCGCCACGTGCCAGAGCAGTTGATTCATTGTCATCAGAACGCGGAGCGTTGTAGCCGCAACTTTCAAATTGCGCAAGGCTGCGGCGCCGGTGAATTCTCGACGCGGAGGCGATGGTTCGGTATCCATTGGCCGGCATGCAAATTCTGGTCGAAGACTTCCTGCAGTATCTCCGCCACGAGCGCGGCCAATCCGAACACACGCAGAAGACTTACGCGGCGCTGCTGGGCAGGTTCGTTGACTGGGCGACCAAACAAGGCTTGACCGACTGGAAGGCAGTCGAATTGTCGCATCTCATGAATTTTCTCCAGCACGAACGGGACCGGACGCCGGCCCATCAGCCGGAAGGGAAGAAATTGAGCGGCGAGAGCGTTTATCTGGAAATTGCCGCGCTGCGGGCGTTCTACAGGTTCTGCGAAAACGAACGGCTGCTGCCGGTGAATGCGGCCGAAAACCTTTCCTTGCCGCGTCGCTGGAAACGGCTGCCCAAAGCGCTGACCGACGCCGAAATCCGGAAGCTGCTGGCGCCGATCCGGCCCGAAACGCCGGAATCGCTCTGCGATCAGGCTATTCTGGAACTGGCCTACGCATCGGGTCTGCGGTTGTCCGAGTTGCGCAACGCGCGCCTGGAACAACTTCACCTCGACGCCGGGTTCATCAACGTCATCGGCAAAGGAAACAAGGAACGGGTTGTGCCGGTGGGCCGCACCGCCGTCTCGGCGTTGCAACGTTTCCTCGAAGTCGGCCGGCCGAAGCTGGTGAACAAACGGTCGCCGGCGAATGTTTTTCTGACCAGACGGGGCACGCCGTTCGCGCCGGTCACACTTTGGCTGCGAATCAAACGGCGCGTGCGCCTGGCCGGCGTTTCACGCAACGTCACCCCCCACATGCTGCGGCACAGTTTCGCCACGCATCTGCTGGAACACGGCGCCGACCTGCGTGTGATTCAGGAACTGCTCGGTCACGCGAGCATCGCAACGACCGAGATTTACACCCATGTCGCGGGAAGCCGGCTGCGCGAAGTGCACCGGAAATTCCATCCGCGGAGCTGACCATTCACCGCCTTGCAAAAAAAGTAAGAGTCGCCTGACGCCAGTGCAGCAGCATGGACCAGCCCGCCGGCCCTTGGGTGGGGCGAGACTCCGTCGAGCCCTGATTCCTGTCGTTGGGAGATCAGGGCTCGACGGAGTCTCGCCCCACCGTCAAGGTCCCAATGCATCATCAACCGATTCAACGACCGGCAGGAGGGCCCGTCCCGCGTTACAACGTCTTTCCCGTCAGTCGCTCGTAAGCTTCGATGTATTTGTCTCGTGTTCTGGCCACCACATCCGGCGGCAGCCTCGGCGCGGGCGGCGTTTTGTTCCAGTCGAGCGTCTCCAGGTAATCGCGCACGAACTGTTTATCGAAGCTCGGTTGACTGCGGCCGGGCTTGTATTCATCGACCGGCCAGAAGCGGGAGGAGTCGGGCGTCAACACTTCATCGATCAAAATCAATCCTCCTTCATAAAAGCCGAATTCAAATTTCGTGTCGGCAATGATGATCCCGCGCTGGCGAGCGTAGTCGCGGGCAGCCCTGTAGATTTGCAGACTGAGGTTGCGGACCTGTTCGGCTGTGTCCCTGCCAACGATTTGCGCCGCCTGTTCGAAGGAAATGTTGATGTCGTGGCCGGTCTCGGCTTTGGTCGCCGGAGTAAAAATCGGCTCCGGCAGCTCGGAAGATTCGACCAGGCCGGCGGGCAGGTGAATGCCGCAAACCGTATGGCTCTGGCAATATTCCTTCCAGCCCGAGCCGGCCAGAAACCCGCGCACGACGCATTCAATCGCCAGCGGCCGGGCCTTCTTCACGATCATCGAGCGCCGGGCCAACTGGCTCTGGTAAGCCTTGAGCAGCGGCGGCAACGGGTCTTCGGCACGCGCCAGCCGGTGGTTGGGCACGATCGCCGCCATCTGGTCGAACCAGAAATGGGAAATCTGCGTCAGCACCACGCCCTTGAGCGGGATGCCATTGGGCATGATGCAATCGAACGCCGAAATGCGGTCGGTGGCCACCATGAGCAGGGAATCGCCAAGGTCGAAGATTTCGCGAACCTTGCCGCTCTTGACCCGTTTGATCTTCGGCAAATCAATGTCGAGCAATGGCCCGGCCAGGACCGGGCTCGAATCGTCTTTGATCCTTTTGGTCTCGGTTTCCATCGGTTCAATGCGCTTTCGTCGAAGCCGGCGTTGACGACCCGCGAGCATCCTCAGCTCGCGTCCAATAGTCAAGGTCGGACTCGCGCGGGATCATTAACCGCAGCGCCAATTCATGAGAGCTTTTTTTATGACGGGTTCTTCCTGGTTACGCGTTCAGACAAATGACCCGTTCAGAGGACGCTCAGACGGCAACTCCTCTCTGCGGTCTTCGCGCCTCCGCGGTGAAAAATGAAACCGCCGAGACGCGAAGAGCGCAGAGCAATCTATAAAACGGGTCTTGTGAATTGACCAGGCAAACCTGGTGCCGCAACTCAAGAGACGAATATCCCGGACCGATCTCACCCTCGAACTTGGAACTTGGAACCCGAAACTTCGCACCGCATGGTTGGGCCATGAATTTTCTGGTGACGGGCGGCGCGGGGTTCATCGGCTACCACGTCTGCGAGCGGCTGTTGCGCGAGGGTCACGCCGTCTGGGTTCTCGACGATTTGAACCCTTTTTACGATCCGAAAATCAAACAGGCCAACCTCCATGACCTCCAATCGCTGGCCAAACCGTTCACCTTCGTTCATGGGGACCTGACCGACCGCGCCAGCCTGGACGAACTGCTGGGCAGCGCCAGGTTTGATCAGATCATCCATCTCGCGGGCCGCGCCGGCGTCCGACTCAGCCTGGAACAACCCGCGCTGTATCAGCGGGTCAATGTCGAGGGCACGGCGAATCTGCTTCCTCCTCGGTTTACGGCGTGAATTCCAGGGTGCCGTTCTCGGAAGGCGACCCGATTTTTTCCGCCATTTCGCCTTACGCCGCCAGCAAACTCGCGTGCGAAGCGCTGGGCCACGTCTATCATCACGTTTATGGGATGGACATCGTGGCGCTCCGCTTTTTCACAGTTTACGGTCCTCGGCAGCGTCCCGATCTGGCGATTCACAAGTTCGCCCGGCTCATCAGCACGGGGCAACCGATTCCGGTCTTCGGGGACGGCTCCGCGGCGCGGGATTACACCTACGTGACCGACACGGTGGACGGGGTGATTGCCTGCACGCAAAAGGCAGTCGGCTACGACATCTTCAATCTCGGCGAATCCCAGACGGTCACGCTGAATCGCCTGGTCGAATTGCTCGAAAAACATCTGGGCAAAAACGCGATCATCGATCGTCAACCGCCGCAGCCCGGCGACGTGCCGATCACGTTTGCGGACATCTCCAAAGCCCGGAAGGAACTCGGCTATCGTCCGCGCACGAGAATTGAGGAAGGCATTCCGCTCTTTGTGGAGTGGTTCCGGCGGACCGCCCGGGCCGGATGAGCGCAGGGTTCGATTGCGGCTCTTCACTCGACACTCGATGCCTCCGCCGTTAAGCTGCGGCGCGATCCCCGGTGGGGAACGGCATGAGCCAGGCCGCTGAACTCCTTCGTGAACTCATCGCGCTCCCGAGCGTGAATCCGGCCTTTTTGCCCGCGAACGATCCGCGCGCCGGCGAACAGCGCGTGGCGGATTTCCTCGCCGCCACCGCGGGACGCAATGGCCTGGAAGTGGAGTTCCAGGAAGTCTCGCCCGGACGCCCGAATCTGTTGGCTCGACTCGCCCCTTCCACCCGGGCACGTCAACGTATCCTGCTTGCGCCCCATCTGGACACGGTCGGAGGCGAATCGCCGGACATTTTCAGGCCGCGCGGCAAGGGGGACCGGCTCCATGGCCGCGGGGCCTGTGACACCAAAGGCAGTGTGGCGGCGATGTTGACCGCCCTGTGCGAACTCGCCCGGTCGCCGCGGCGACCGAAGCACACCGAAATTGTTTTCGCCGGCCTGGTGGATGAAGAGAACGGCCAGAGCGGTTCGCGGGCTTTGGTGGCGAAGGGACTCAAGTCAGACCTCGCCATCGTGGGCGAGCCCACGCGGTTGCGCGTCGTCACCGCGCACAAAGGAGATTTGTGGCTGCAATTGGAAACGCGAGGCAGAGCCGCGCACGGCGCGCGGCCGGACCTGGGGCGCAACGCGGTTCATGAAATGTCGCGCATCGTGGATTTGCTCCAGACGACCTATGCCGCCAGCCTTCGCAAACGCAAACATCCGCTGCTCGGTCATCCCACGATAAGCGTCGGCACCATCGGGGGTGGCACGCAGCCGAACATTGTTCCCGACCGCTGCCAGATCAGCCTCGATCGTCGCACCCTCCCCGGCGAGACCGAAGCGGGCGTGCGGCGCGAAATCAAAGCGCTGCTGTTCAAGCACGCGTTGAACGCGCGGTTGCTCAACATCCGCAACGCGCCGTGTCCGCCGATGGAAACGAGTTTGAAACTGCCGCTGGTGAAACAATTCCTGGCCGGCGCCGGACAGACCAGGCCCACCGGCGCGCATTATTTCTGCGATGCAGCGGTGCTGGCCCGCGGCGGCATCCCGAGTGTGGTCTTCGGCCCGGGGGACATCGCTAAATTAGGGCTCGACGGAGTCTCGCCCCACCCCCGGTTCACGGAGAGGGGAGCCCGGCCTTTTTAGATGCGCCTCGCCTTTCTGACCCACGAACCGTTTTATCCACCCTCAGGCGGCGGTTCGGCTGAGGCGGCTTATCTGGTGCAGGAACTGGTGCGCCGCGGCCACCAGGTCCACCTTTTCTGTCCGCGATTTCCGGACCCGGACCCTGTGAAAAGGAAATTCGGCGTCGAACTCGAACTTTTCAGCGCCTGGGAGATGGGGCGCTACACCGCGCTTCGAAACTTCAAATACCTCGCCTATCCGTTTTTTCTTCAGCGAATGGTCGAGCGCGCCGCGCAGCGGCTCAAATTCGACCTGGTGTTCTCGCAGCACGCCATTTCCGCCGTCGCCGCCGGCCGGCTCAAACGAAAGCTGCGCCTGCCGGTGGTGATGAACTTTCTGGATTACCTGACCGGGTTCATGGAAACCTGGCCGCGCTACGTCGCTCCGCGCTGGTTCATCCAGGCGCTGGAGAGATTCGAGCTGTCGCTGCCGTTGCGCCACCGCGCGGATGGCGTGCTGACGGTTTCCGACACCCTGGCCGATTGCTTTGTCAGGTCCGGCTATCCGCGCGAACGCATCCTGCCAATTTATTACGGTTATGACGCCAAACTCTTTCCGCTTTGCGAGGCGTTCGCCTGGACAAACCCTCCCGTGGTCCTGATGCACGGTTCGTTCGACCGCCATCATCTGGGGACCATCGCGCTGGATGCGTTGAGTTGTCTTGCCCGGGTGAAACCGGAAGTGAAGTTCAAGTTCGTCGGCAAGCCAACGCCGGCGCTGATAAAATTCCGCCAGCGGGCGCGGGCGACGATTCCCGGCCTGCAGATCGAATGCGCCGGTTTCGTGCCTTACGCGGAGATGGCCGCCCAGCTCGCGAGCGCCTCGGTCGGCATCGTCCCGTACCAGGAGTCCACAGGCACGCACTGCGCTTTCGTGGCGAAGATCGTGGAATATCTCGGCGCCGGCTTGCCGGTGGTGAGCACGCCCCTGGACAGCGCGCGACGTTACTTTGGAAACGAACCCGCGGTGCGCTTCTCGCAGTTCGACGGCGCCAGCTTCGGCCGGCAGATTCTGAGCTGGCTCGAAGAGCCGTTGGAACACCGGCGCAGCCTCGGTCGCGCCGCCAGCCGGCGGGTTCAATCGGAGCTGGATTGGGGCGTTATCGGCAAAAAAGCCATTGATTTCGTGGAGAGAATTCAGCAACAGCAAGGGCGCACTTGAGCTCGAAAACGGCAACCGAACCGGCGTCCGCGTCCGCGGCGGAGAGTCACACGACCTTTTTCCGCCAGAGCGGCTGGCTGGTGGTCGCCACGGTGAGCGGCGGCGTGTTCATGACGGCGACGCAGATGGTGGCCAATCGCTGGATGGCGCCGGCGGAATACAGCGTTTGGTTCGCGCTCCTCCGCATCTTCCTCCTGATGAGCATCCCGCGGCCCTGGGCGATGCCCAGTATCGACAGCTTGCGGGAACGGTCGGGGCCACCTTGCGAGCGACGTTTTACATCTGGTTGATGATGGTCGGCGTCACCTTTTTTGCCCAGGCCCATTGGATGGCCGCGCTTAAGATCATGAATCCGGCGGCGCTTTGGGTGACCGTGCTGATCGGTCTGGCTTCGCTCTGGGCGCCGATTGTGAAAGGGGTGCTGCAGGGCCTGCAAAATTTTCTCGGCCTGGGATGGGTTTTGGTTCTCGACGGCGCGGGCCGGTTCGCAGCGATCGCGCTGATTCTTTGGCTGGGGGGACAGGCGGCCGGCGGGATGACCGGCGCTCTGGCAGGGCAGGGAGTTTCTCTGGCGCTGGGCGTCTGGCTGATTCGCCGGTTGCTGTTCGCCCCGCGCGAGCGAATGGAATGGCTGCCCTGGTTGCGGCGGGTCGTGCCGTTGAGCCTGGGGATTGGCAGCATCCAGTTCATGAGCAATGCCGACGTGGTTTATG
>QHPW01000307.1 GCA_003219675.1 Verrucomicrobiota bacterium | reverse complement strand
TGGCGGCGTGATGGCCCAGGCCGACAAAACGTGCAACAGGCGGAGTGTCTCATGACGGTCGAGCGGCGCGGGTGACACACGCCGGGTATAACAAAACCGGCGCCCGATGAAGCCTCCCGGATGAATCGGGCCCAGCCGCTGTCGCGCGCCGCAAAGCAGACTCAGGATCGCCCCGCGATCGTTCCCGCCAAAATCGACCGAGCGATCGAACCATTCGTTGCGCAGAGCCCGAATGATGGGCCAGGCCTGCTTGAACCGGGCCCGGCCACGGCGGCGCGGCATCGGCCAGACGCGGTTCAGCCAGGGCGAATGATCAAGAATTGGCGCCACCTCCTCCGGCACGAGAACATGCAGCACACAGTCGGGCCAGCGCTCCCGAATCGCCCGCAGCGCGGGAATCATCAGGACCGTGTCGCCGAAGTATTTGAACTGAATCGCCAGGATTTTCAGCGGCGGCTGCATGCACTGATCAACGAGATTGCCACAAGAGATTGCCCATTGAACCGCGGTGGCAGGGCGCGCTGCCCTCACCGTGGCGAAGCCGCAGCCAAAAAGTAGTGGCACGGGCGTCCCGCCCGTGTGTTTCTTGTTCGCGACGGCTCCGACTTTCGCGGCAACACACGGGCGGGACGCCCGTGCCACTACCCACCACGGGGAATTTGCGCACGCTGCGAAAACTTTTATTCATAGTTGTTCAGCCCGCCGCGGCGCGGTGGGGACACCGCGCCCTACCCTTCGGAAACTGCCTTTTGGCACCCACTCCAACGGTCGTTCGTCCCGGCTTGCCCTTCACGCGCTTCAAGTCTGGAACTGGAGTTCGTAGAGTTTTTGGTAAACACCGCCGCGTTTGATCAGCTCGGTGTGTTTGCCGGTCTCCACGATGCGTCCCTGCTCGAGCACGACGATGAGATCGGCCTTTTGCACGGTGGAAAGCCGGTGAGCGATGCAAATGGTCGTGCGGCCGATCATCAATTCCTCCAGGGCCGCCTGCACGGCGCGTTCGGACTCGGTGTCGAGCGCGCTGGTGGCCTCATCGAGCACCAGGATCGGCGCGTTTTTCAGAATGGCCCGGGCGATGGCGATGCGCTGGCGCTGGCCTCCGGAGAGCATCACCCCTTTTTCGCCGATGATGGTCTCGTAGCCGTTCGGCTTTTCCAGGATGAACTCATGGGCGAAGGCGTGTTTGGCGGCCTCTTCGATCTCGCCATTGTTGGCGCCGGGACGGCCGAGCGCGATGTTGTTGCGGACGGTATCGTTGAACAGAATGGTTTCCTGCGTGACCACCGCGATCTAGCTGCGCAGGTCGCGCGTGGTCACGGTGCGAATGTCCGTGTCGCCGATGCGGACGGCGCCTTTTTGCGGGTCGTAAAAGCGCAGCAGCAGATTGGTCAGAGTGGTCTTGCCGGACCCGCTGGCGCCGACGAGGGCCGCCATTCTTCCCGGTTCAACCGTGAGCTGGACTCCTTGCAACACGAGTTTGTCGCCGTAGGAGAAATGAATGTCGCTGAAGTGAACCGGCACGCCGGCCGCGCGCAGGGGCGCGGGTCGCGCCGGTTCGCGGACATTGTTCTGCGCCTCGAGCAGTTGGAACACCCGCCGGCTGGCGGCGCGCGCCTGCTCAAGCTGGCTGTGCAGCCGGATGATATTTTTGACCGGCCGATACATCAGCACAATGGTCAGCGCGAACTGGATGAATTTGTCCGCGGCGGGACTGGGTTGAAAGGCAAAGTAAACGAACAAGGCGGCCACGCCGAGCGACCCAAAAAATTCAATCAGCGGCCCGGGAATCTCCTGCGAACGAACCACCCGCATGAAATGGCTGACGAACCGGCGCGAGACATCCTTAAACTGTTGAGCGACTTTCTCCTCCAGGTTGTAAGCCTTCACGATGCGGTTGCCGGTGAATGATTCGTGCACCAGCGTCGAAAGTTCGGAGTAGCTGTTCTGGATGGCGGCGCTCGATTTGCGGACCTTTCGGCTGTAAATGACGATCGGAATGAGGCCGATGGGAAACACCAGCAGCGCGATCAGGGTGAGCCGAGGATCCAGAACAAAGAGCAAGCCGGCGCACGCCAGCACCGTCACCGGGTCTTTAATCATGACCCCCAACGACGAACTCAGGGTGCTTTGCAGCGCCACCGTGTCCGACAGGAGACGTGACATCAAATCGCCGGTGTTGGCCCGGGCGAAAAAACTCAAGGGAAGGTTGCGGAGGGCGGTGACGGCGCGGATGGCGACCCATTGCAGGCAATAAGTGTTCAAGTAACCGAGACCGCCTCGCAGGAGCACCACCAGCGGTATCAGAGAAACCACCAATACCCTAACTAGGGCAACGTGCGATGATTCCGAGTGCGCGAACCAGGAAGTCAAGGAATCGGCCATCGGACGAAGCAGGCGCGGCAGGTTCTTCGTGACCTCCTGGGCGGCGGTTGGTTCCGCGCCGGGAAAGATGACGCGACCCACCAGGGGAATGAGAATCACCAGCAACGGCTCCACAAAGCCGCCGAGGATCCCGAACAGGATGCCGAGCGCCAGCCGCAGTCCATACGGCCCGGCGAGACTCAGCAATTTCCGAAGAAACCCGATCATAAAGCCGCCAAAGTCTGCCCGATTACGCACAACCCTTGCGAGAAATTTTCCACCTCGCCTGCTTTGGGTGGGGCGAGACTCCGTCGAGTCCTCATTTCTATCCATTGGAGGTCAGGACTCGACGGAGTCTCGCCCCACCGTTCATGGTCCCGATACGCGATTCTGAGATCGCGGATCATCTGGTTTCGCCAACTCTCCGCCGATGGCGAAAACCTCGATCAACCGTCACGCGGGCACTACGCGCGACTGCCGTTGGTGTCTTGGTGTCGTTTTCCAGGTCAAGTCATCGGGCAGCGTCAGCGGGCGGCGGGCAAACTTTGTTCTTCTTTACCAGAACCCAGCGGCCCAACTGGAAGAATTTTCGACGCGCGCCCACCGGCCGGATTCTGGTCGAGAAAATGCGGTCAAACTGGTCGAGAAGCCGCTCCCGGCTGAAGAATTCATTGGAGCGATTGTGGTGGAAAAAGGGCTGGCGAAGATATTCGAGGTAAAGCGAATCATCGCGATCGATTTGAAGGATTCTTTCGATCAGCGCCTCCTGGTTTGGAAAATCAGAATAATTCAAAAAGCTTTTCGAGTTGAACTCGGTGTGGATTTGCGGATTGCCCCAGTAGATGGGAATGCAGCGGGCGCGCATGGCATCCACGATCTTCTCGGTCGTGTAGCCGGGAATCGAGGTGTTTTCAAAGGCAATGTTGAACTTGTAGGGTTGGAGAAAAGCGATCTTCGCCTCCAGACTGTCCCCGATGAGACCGCCAATGTTGTTGAGGTGCCGGCCGCCGGAATCCACCTGCTTATAACGGGAAAGGCGGTGGAAAAAATCAATCCGCCTCGCAGTTTTGCGATGAGAGTTGCTGACAACAAAAGCGCAGAATTTGCTTTTTCGGGTGAGCAACCGCTCCGGTTCGTCCGGATGTTTCACAAGAAGATCCGGACTCACATACCACACGTAAAGCGGCAGCCGCAGGTGGCGCGGATCGTCCAGGTAATGGGAAGTGAAAGCGTAATCACATTCGCTGAAGTCAGGCGCCATTTTCTCGCCGGTATAAAAGATGCGCGGACAGGTATAGAGACGGTGGTGATAACCGAAATTGGAGTAGATGAGGAAATCGGGCTGTTCACAAAGTTCCACCTCGTAACGGGCGCTCAACAATTCAGTAAAGAAATTCTTCGCCTTTGGGAAATTAGGCCAGAAATCACAGAAGTCGAGGCGAATCCTGGTCATGGCAGACTTGGAGTTCAGGATTGCTTTGTCCGGCGCGCGGCATTTGTTGGGCGGCGAATCTTTCGTCCGCCTGCAGGAGCGTTCACCAGGGCTGGCATCAAAAGAAGAGGGTATTTACTCGGGCCTTTTTGCAAAGAGGTGCCTCAGGGTCTTGAGCGGAGACTTTAAAAAGCAGCCGGGCTTTCCCAGGGAGACCCAGAACAGCCCGGTGTATGCCCGCCGCCTTTGGCTGCCGTAATTTAACGCGAGCCTGAAGTTCTCCCGGGCTGAACCGAGCAGGCCGTTATGATAGGCCTGCCTGCCAAGTCGCACCAACGCTCTTGGGATCTGCGCCTGGTAGGCCCATGCCAGCGTCCAGAGCCCCAGGGCCTCCGCCCGGCGACTCAGCAACTGCAGCGTGGCGATGTCCTGGTCGCGGCAAAATTCCGGGGACTGCCTTTTCCATTCGTGATCCAGACTGGAACCATGGAATCGGAAATTGGCCGCCGGTTCGGCCACATAGCCGACGTCATGGGCCATGCCCAGAGCGCCAAAAAGGTACCAGTCGGCGTTCCGGGGCAGTTCCTGCCGGTAACCGCCGGCCTCCAAAAAGCAACTTTTTCTGATCATCACCGACGGCCCGCACACGGGACATCCGTCGAGCGCTTTATATCCCATCTCCGGAGCTTTGATCCGTTTGTCGGCTGGGCCGTGATTCGAATAGGAAAGAGGCGCGGCGTCTTCTTTCCCCTCCCGCAACGGAATAACCGGGCTGAACACAAATCCGACCTCAGGATGCTTATCGATGAATCGCGCGTATCTTTCGAGCCCACAGTCGTCCCGGAGTTTGTCATCGGCGGAAATGGGCCACACGTATTCGCCTTGCGCCAGCCCCAGCGCCTTGTTGATGTTGGCAACCAGACCCAGGTTCCGTTCGTTGCGAATGTGAACGACACGCGGGTCGGCAAAGGATCGCGCCACTTCGGGTGTATTGTCAGGCGAGTGATCGTCCATGATCAGGACTTCAAAGCGGGGATAACTCTGACGGAGTATGGAGGAGACGCACTCTCCCAGAAAATACGCGTAATTGTAGCAGGGCACGATAAAGCTGACCATACATCAAACTACGTAGAGAGCCTTTCGACAGATGCAACGCGAACGGACCAGCACGACCCTAGGACAGGAGGCCGGGACCTCACAAGCCTTTTCCGGTTGTCGCTTCAGGGTCTGCGACTGCACACCAGTGATTCGCGCGTGATCCCGGCAATCCGGCCCGCTCGCAGCAGATAAGCGGCGGCGGTTTGACCCTGTCGGCGAGGCAGCATCACCGCGGCGGCCAACAAACAAATTGCGATGTGAAACGGCGCCACCAGCACGCGCCCCAGACGGAAAAGCGCGCGCGGGGCCTCGCCGCCCATCGAACCGAGCCGAAGGATGACGCTGGAACGGCCCTGGTTGAATTGACTCCGGAGATGCCATTGGAGGCGAACCCGTCCGGCAGGGATGAAATGTTTGATCCGCGCCGGCGGTAACCACCAGATTTCATACCCGGCCTTCTCCAGTCGCTGGTTCAACTCGCTTTCCTCGTGTGCGCCGAGGGAGGGTCCTTTGCGCCCCAGTCGGGTGTCGAACATCCCCTCTTGCAGCACCACCTCCCGCCGGTACGCGCTGTTGCCTCCCCATGGCCCGTCGCGCGCCGAGATCCGTTTCACCGCTTCGCCCAAATTCAACTCTTCCAGCTCCGGTGCCAGCCATTTCGGCGGCCAAACTTCATAATCCGGAAGCACCGCCCCACCCACGACCGCAATCCGCCCGGACGGCGGTGCTGAGAGGAAGCGGTGATACGCCGAAAACCAGCCGGCGTCGGCCACCGCGTCGTCGTCGAGAAAAAGCACGTACTTGCCGCGGGCTTTGCTCAGGGCGGTATTGCGGGCGGCGCTCAAGCCGACTTCATTCTCGCGGCAAACCGTCACGCAGGGATTGTCCGCTGCAAGCCGCGCCGCCACTTCCGGTGTGGTGTCGGTTGAGGCATTATCAATGATCAGGATCTCCGCCTCGCCGGCGATTTGCCCGAGGACACTCTGGACGGCTTTGCGCAAAAAGTGCTCCCGATTTCGCGTGCAGATGGCCACGGTGATCAGGGGTGAGCCGGGCGATCCGTCCTTGCCGGGTGAAGCCGGTTTTGAGCTGGAATGCGCAGCCGCGTTTGTCGTCACTGCCTCATTCTTTATGATGCGCAGGCGGCTTTTCCAACCTTTATGTCCGTCGGTTAGAGTGATTGCCAAAAGAAATTTCCGAAATGGTGAGCGACGACCTGCGGGTCGTCGCGGCAAACCGGCAGGTTTGCCCCACCATTTCGGAAATTACTTTTGGCAACCTGTATAAACCGGTCTTGTTCAAGTTGGAGCCAATTTGCTTTAATGACGGTTGTGAAAATCAGCGGGTTCACCTTCATACGCAACGGCGTTGAACTGGGCTATCCGTTCGTGCCCTCCATCCGGTCGCTGCTGCCCTTGTGCGACGAAATCATCGTCAACGTTCCGCGCTCGACCGATCACACGCTCGAAACGATCAAAGCCATCGGCGATTCCAAAATCCGCGTCATCGAATCCAGTTGGGATGAAAAGCTGCGCCGGGACGGGTTGGCGCTTTCGCATCACACGAACCTGGCGCTGCGCGAGTGTGCCGGCGACTGGTGCGTTTACATTCAAGGCGACGAGGTGCTGCACGAGGACACCGTGCCGGTGATGCGCGCGGCGATGGAACGCGAGTTGAACAATCCCGCGGTGCAAGGGTTGCTGGTGGATTACACGCATTTCTATGGCAGTTACTGGACCTGTGTCTATTCGTTCGGCTGGTATTATCAGGAAGTGCGCGTCGTGCGAGGCGACCCGAACATCCGGTCGTGCGGCGACGCGCAAGGCTTCCGGACCGCCGCCGGTCAAAAGCTGCGCGTCAGAAAATCGGGCGGCCGCTACTTTCATTACGGCCACGCGCTCAAGGCGGATTTGGCCGAGCGCAAACTGCGCAATCTTTCGAGCCTTTACCACGACGATGCCGGGGTGAAAGCAGAGGTCTGCCGTCGTCCACCGCGCTTTTACGACGACGACCAGAAAGTAAGGCAATTCGATGGCAGGCACCCGGCGGTGATGCACGACATCGTCGCTGCTGCGGACTGGACCTATACCTCACGCAACCCGCTGATTCGTTTTCGTCGCGATTACTTCTGGGAAGACATCGCTCTCATCGTCAAACGTTGCACCGGCCTGACGCTCGGAGTGCATCGGAATTACAGACTGATCAAGTGACTCCGGCTTTTCCCCGGGGTCGTCCGATGAAATAAATCTGCGCGGGACGAGGGTCGCCGCCTGCCGCCGTGAGCATCGCTTGCGCCGTCTCGTAGCGGCGGCCTCGTGGGCGGCGGAATTTGGCGATGCTTCGGCCAAGCTTTGAGGGGAGGCGGATCTGATCAAAGCACCAAAAATCGAAATCGTAATCAGGCCTGAGAAGTTCCACCACCTCCTCGGTGGCATGTCCAAAACGGCCCAGCAACGTCGGGTGAATTTCCAGAAAGAGCAGGGGCGAGTGACGCTCGATC
Source organism: Verrucomicrobiota bacterium (assembly GCA_003219675.1). Classification (GTDB taxonomy): domain Bacteria; phylum Verrucomicrobiota; class Verrucomicrobiia; order Limisphaerales; family AV2; genus AV2. The sequence goes on along the minus strand of QHPW01000307.1, from coordinate 680 downwards.
AAACAGCGCGCACCCTGGAGGACGTCGAACTCAAACCCCTCGCAATCAATCTTAAGCAAGGAGATGGACGGTACGCCGGAAAGGTCTTCATCGAGCGTGGTGAGCGGCACATTGATCACGGTCTCGCCGCGTTGCGTTACCTGGGCTTCCGATTCCAGGTCGCCGCCGCTGTTCGCGATCGAATTGCCTGCATCAACGCCTGCCGCGATGGAACCGTTGATGCCGATCGTGAACGGGACTTCTCCGTGCTTCGCGCCGCAGGCGAAGTTCCGCGCGTCCACGTTTGCGAGCCGGTTAAAACCGATGTTGCACTGGAGCAGCTTGAACAGAAAGGGTTGTGGTTCGTAGGCTATGATGGGCAAGGCCGACACGGAGCGGAGCAGCAGGGTGTAGAGACCGATATTGGCGCCGACATCAATCAAGCAGCCCGACGCCAGTTGCCGGACGAGCGGCGCCAGCAGACGGAACTCCGGGACGACATCGATGCCGCTGAGCAGTTGGTTGGTAATTTGTTTCGCCCAGGACGCAGGCTGGACCAGATGCCAGTTATCGAAGGGAATCGCCAACAGTCCGTGCCGGCCATTCAGGACGGAAAGCAAGGGATGGTATTTGCGCCCCAACGGCAGAACTCGATGCAGTCTGCGCAATAACTTCTCTCCGCGAATCGCGCGCACGTGGTC
>QHPW01000306.1:4987-7887 GCA_003219675.1 Verrucomicrobiota bacterium | reverse complement strand
ATGACCGCGAAGCTGATGAAATGGTGTCGGCAGTCGTGGAAGCCGAACTGCGGTTGACCAGCGGCGACGCGCGCCAGCCGCAATGATTCTCGGAAGGTGCGCGCCCGGTCGTCCTGTCCACTCCGCTGCGGACTGGGAAACAGCCATTGCGAATCCGGTGCCCGACGTTTGGACATCTCCCGCAGATGCGCCTCCAAAACCGGATTGAGATCGACGTGCCGCGCTTCGCGATTCTTCGTATCGGCGTCCCAGCCGATGGTTACGAGTTTTTGGTCAAAATTCACGTCTGCCCACCGAACGCGAAGCGCTTCCTGTTCCCGTGCGCCGCAAAATGCGAGAAAACGAATGAAATCAGCGAGATGCCGGGCGTTTTTGAGTTACTCTCCCTTTTCTTCGGGCTGCGCGAGCTTCCCTCCGGTAAACCGGGGTTGAAAGCCGGCGTCGCAGATAGCTTCAATCTCCGCCAGGGTGTAAAGCCTTCGAGCCTTACTCTCGGTTCGTTGCCAAGGGATGTCCTGCGGCCTTCAGGACGTGCCGCAAACAGACCAGCGCCACGTTGCAGGTTCGTGGAGAACGCTTCGCGCGAAGTTTGTTGAGCGCGTCGAGAATGTGGCTCGGTCGAATCTTATCCAGCCGCAGGTGTCCCAGCGCCTTCCGCCAACGTTTGTAATGGCCCTTCTCGGTCGTGATCGTGTCCGGCTTCTTCCCGGAACCTGCGAGCAGGGGCAGGTAGGTCCGGTCCAGGAACTCGGCGAATGTCGGTGAGCGGCCAATGTGACGAAGGCGGTTTTCTTCGCGTTCGATCAGAAGTTTTCGGAACTCGTTTTGTGCCTCCGCACCTGTAGTCGCCTTCAGCGAAGCCCAGGAGAGCTTCTTCCGTCCCGAATCGTCTTCAACCGTGATTCGACCGAAGAAAGAACCGTTGCGACGCCACAATCCACGAATCGGATGCTTGCGGTTATCGCGGACTTTGGTGTATCGGTAGCGGTGCTTTGATGAAGCGGGCTTGCGTCTTGTTGCTATGCGTTTCACTGGGCAACACTGTAGCAAAAAGTGTAGCAATTGCAAGTTGGCATAGTGAATAGAATCGCAAGTAGCTTGTAATCAATGTTGCGCGAGTGGCGGAATGGCAGACGCGCCAGACTTAGGATTTGGTCCCGAAAGGGGTGGAGGTTCGAGTCCTCTCTCGCGAGTGGTGCTCCCGCCCGGAATTGAACCGGGATCATCCGCTTAGGAGGCGGACGCTCTATCCATTTGAGCTACGGGGGCACGGTACGTTGCCACCCGTAGAATAGCGATTCAGCAGAGGGTTTCAAGCTGTGGTGTCATGCGCCCTTCTTGCGAAAAGCGCATCTTCCCTGCCGCGCCGGCTCCGAGTCGCCGGCAGGGGGTGAATGTTAAAACCAGACCTTTGGACTTTGAACGCGCTGCGGCTTGCGATTCGCACACGGCCGCGCTCCGCCAGGCGTATCACGCGCCCGCCTCGTTTGCGCGATCCACTGGAATGCGAAAAAGCGTCGCGCAGCCGCAGCGGGGGCAAAGGAGCTTTGCGCCGGTTTCGTCGTGCCACGCGTCGTGAAGCTCGTTGGCATTCCCGCGAGGTTACGGAATTGCGGTTTTGATTGCTATTCGCGAATCAATTGATATTCTTAATTCTTCCCAGAACGCATCGAGAATTATGAAAAAGTTGCTTCCTGCTCTGCTCACCTGTCTCATTTTGATCCCGAGCCAAGGCCTGCGGGCGCAGATACTTGCTGGTCCGATCACCAATGCTACCACCGGCAATTACTATTACCTGGTGGGACCCGCCTACTGGACCAACGCCCAGGCTCAAGCAACGAATTTGGGCGGTCACCTGGCCCAACCTCTGGGTGGACCTGGGCAGTCCCTTTCTCGGCACGGGTTCGGTGAGTTATTTGAGAGACCAGGTGCCAACGGGTGCCCCGCAGCGCTTTTACCGCGTCCTCGCCACGCCCTGAACCTTGTCCGGACTAAAAAGACTGGCTTCATGCCGGTTCCTGAAAACCAGACGCGGGCTTCACCCCTTGCGTAGATCCGATATCGGAACGGCAAAGCCGTCGATCCGATTGTCCTCGCAGCGAATATCGCGGGTCTCGGCCGCGATGAGGATGCCCGGCGGCCAGACCGCTGATGGTCCGCAAGAACTGTCGGCGCTGAAATCTTTGAGGGTTAAAGGGTGTCATGGTGCTTCATTATTTGGAGAAATTGCTGTCGAGTCGAGTTCATTTGGAGTACGGAAACAATTCGCTCGCACTCGCCTCCCTTAATTGCGATAAAGGCATGCGATTGTTTCCCGGAAATTATGAAAAGCAGAGTTCTGATCAGCCAATGAGAAAGGCGCTGCTATTTCCGTTGATTCCATTCAGTTTGTTCGCGTCCGAGTTCCCCGTTCCCTACAACTCGGAGCCGGATCCATCGGGCCCGATGCCCGCGGTCGAAGCGGTGGAGAAGATGCGGCTGCCGCCCGGCTTCAAAGCCACTGTCATTGCAGCCGAACCGGATGTGCAGAATCCCATCGCGATGGCGTGGGACGCGCGCGGGCGGTTGTGGGTCGCGGAGAACTACACTTACGCGGAGTCCGGCAGGAAGTTCGATCTCAATCTGCGCGATCGCATCCTGATCTTCGAAGACAAGGACGGCGACGGCCGGTTCGACACGCGCAAGGTGTTCACTGACGAGTTGCAAATGCTGACCAGCATCGAGGTCGGGCACGGTGGCGTGTGGGTGATGTGCCCGCCGCAACTGCTCTTCATCCCGGATCGCAATGGTGACGATTTGCCGGACGGCGCGCCTGAGGTTGTGCTCGACGGTTTCACTGGCTCGCCGGATATGCACCACACCTTCGCCAACGGCCTGCGATTCGGTCCGGACGGCTGGCT
>QHPW01000306.1:0-4924 GCA_003219675.1 Verrucomicrobiota bacterium | reverse complement strand
TAAAACCGTGGAAGCATTGAGCAGTGGCACCACAAATCCGTGGGGCCACGACTGGAACGAGGATGGCGAACTTTTTTTCATCAACACCGTCAACGGCCACCTCTGGCACGACTTCGCGGGCGCGCACTTCGTCCGCCCGCATACGATTGACCCGAACCCTCGCGCGTATGCGCTCATCGACCAGCACGCGGACCACTGGCACTTCGACACGGCGGCGGGTTGGCAAAAATCACGGGACGGAGTGGCGAACGACCTGGGCGGCGGCCACGCCCACATCGGCATGATGATTTACCAGGGCGACAATTGGCCCGCCGAGTATCGTGGCCGGCTGTTCACGCTAAACCTCCACGGCCGCCGTGCCAATCAGGAAATCCTCGAACGCCGCGGCAGCGGTTACGTCGGCAAACACGCGCCCGACTTCTTCATTGCCGGCGATCCCTGGTTTCGCGGCATGGAACTCAGTTATGGCCCGGACGGCGGCGTCTTCGTGCTCGACTGGAGCGACACCGGCGAATGCCACGAATACACCGGCGTCCATCGCACCAGCGGGCGAATCTACAAGATCACTTATGACGGAAAAGGGAGCGCAGCCGCCTCGGCTGTTGCAACCGGCGCCTCGCCGGTTGCTCCGCGTGCAACAGGCGGTTTCAGCGGGGCGCCGAAACCAGCACGCGAGACGCGTGCAGTTGATTTGGCAAAACTGAGCGCAAGCGAGTTGGTGAATCTGCACACACACGCGAATGAATGGTTCGCACGTCAGGCGCGACTCGTACTCGCCGCTCGCGCGGAATCGGGCCGTAGCCTGGACCACACGGAGGCACAGTTGCGCGAGCTGTTTAAGAAACAAAGCGACATCGCGGTGAAACTCCGCGCTTTCTGGACGCTCTACACGATCGGCGCGATGGACGAGGCTTTTCTCCGCGCGCAACTGCGCCACCCGAACGAACACGTCCGCACCTGGGCGATTCGTTTTCTCACCGACACCTGGCCGCTCGACACCGTGATGAGCCAGAGGCCGGTTGGAAAAACGGAAATCGGAAATCGGAAATCGGAAATTGAACGGAGCCTCGTAACCTCGGCTGCTACGTTGAAGGAATTGGTCCGCGTCGCGAAGACAGACGCATCGGGTCTTGTTCGCCTCGCCCTGGCTTCGACGCTGCAGCGTCTGCCGGTATCGCAACGTGCTGACCTCGCTGCGGCGTTGCTCGCTCACCAGGAGGACGCAAACGACCACAACCTCCCGTTGCTCATCTGGTACGGATTGATTCCCGTCGCCGACGCTGATCCGGCCGCGCTCGCGACACTCGCCGCGAACGCCGAACTCTCAATGACCCGAAAACTCATCGCCCGTCGGCTCGCCGAGGACATCGATAAAAACCCCGCGCCGTTGAATCGATTGCTCCAACTCACCGCGGCTAGGCCTGAAGCCTTCCAGTCGGACGTTCTCGCCGGCATGGCGGAGGGTCTCACCGGATGGCGCAAAGCCGCCAAACCCGCCGCGTGGGATTTGCTCGCGAAGACCCTGGAGAATTCATCCAGCGCCGGTCTCCGAGCCCGGGTCCGCGACCTGAGCGTGCTCTTTGGCGACGGCCGCGCGCTCGACGCGCTGAAAAAAATCGCGCTCGATCAAGCCGCCGAACTCAGCGCCCGCAAAGCCGCGTTGCAATCCCTCATTGACAATCGCGTTCCCGACTTGCGGACGCTGTGCGAGCAATTGCTCGGCGAGCAGTTCCTCAATCCGGTCGCCGCTCGGGGTCTGGCGACTTTCGACGATCCGGCCGTCGGTATCAAACTCGTGAAGGCTTACCGGCAGTTCCATCCAACGGAACGCGGCCAATTGCTCTCGGCACTCGTATCGCGTCCGACCTTCGCTCAAGCACTGCTCGACGCCGTGGCCGAAGGAAAAATCCCGCGCGCGGACATTTCCGCCTTTCACGCCAGGCAGATTCGCAACCTCGCTGACATGAAGTTGAACCGGAAGCTCGCCGAAGTATGGGGCGAACTCCGAGACCCGCCGGCCGACAAGCAGCAACTGATCGCCCAATGGAAGGCCCAGCTCACGCCCGCTGCGTTGGCGAGAGCGGACAGGAATCAGGGCCGGTTGACCTTCAACACCGCGTGCGCATCCTGCCACACCCTTTACGGAGAAGGAGGAAAAGTCGGCCCCGACCTGACCGGCGGTGGCCGCAACAACCTGGATTATCTGCTGCAGAATATTGTGGACCCGAACGCGGTGGTGACGGCCGATTTTCGGATGTCGATCCTGGACCTGAAAGACGGGCGCGTGCTCAACGGCATCATCGCGGCCAGGACCGAACGCACGCTCACGGTCAAGACGATGACCGAATCGCTCACGGTCGAGCGAGGCGACATCGCCAGCATCCGGGAATCCTCGGTGTCATTGATGCCGGAGGGTTTGCTTGAGGCGTTGACGCCGGGGCAGGCGCGGGACCTCATCGCCTACCTGATGCACACGAGTCAGGTACCGATGCCGTCCGTCGCCAAATCCAGCTCGAACTGACCGAGCTGGATAGCGGAAGGAGGAAGTGGCTCAGTGACCGAGAAAAGGAATCGGGAGCGCAGCCGCCCCGGCTGCTGTTCGGTGCGCCACGCGCCGAACTTTACACCGGAGGGACCAACTATCTGGCAGGATGCCCCGCGACGAAATGCCAACGGCGAGGGCGCCGTTGGCAGCGCCCGAGGCGGGCGCGCTCCCCGATTCCAATTGAATCGTTCCGCATAAGCTTACAGTTCGCTCATTTGGCTTTCTCGCCGTTAGGCGTCGGGACGGCCGCCTTGAGGTTGCTCCTCAGCCAGGCGAGCAGGTCTGCAAGATCGGAAGGTTTCAATCCTTCCGCGTACGCAGGCATCAAAGAGGTGGCGAGACGGCGCACCCCGATCACGTCTTTGCGCAACAACACCTGCTCGACGCCGCCGGACTGCACAAGGGTGAGACTGGTCGCGCCGTCGTCCCTCAAAATGCCGGTGGCGGCGGTGCCGTCGGTCATCTGCGCGAGCGTGGTTTCGTAGCCGGGCCGGATGCGCTCGTTGGGCATGAGAATGTCCTTCAACAACGATTCCTCCGCCATGCCCAGTTGACCGACCAGGTCCGGTCCCACTTCTTTGCCTTCGCTTCCAATGCGATGACACGTCGCGCAGGCCTGTAGGAAAATCTCGTGACCGTGTTTCAGATCGCGCGGCCCCGCCAGTGCCGCGACGAATTTCCGGAACGTCTCGTCGCTGATCTGTTCGACGGGCGGCAACCGACCTGACGAAACCAGCGATTCATCGTCTGCCACAGTCGCGACGAAGGTGTCCTCCAATGCGCGCGCCGCGGTGCGGACTCCGGCGACGGGACTCGCTGCGAGAGTCGCGAGCCCGGCCTGCGCGGATTTGTCCGCGAGCGGCTTGCGCGGCGCGTTCTTGCGGCCCTTGGCGAGCGCGTCGAGCACGGCTGCCTGGGTGTCCGGCGTCGCGGTGGCGACGAGGCTGAGCGTGCGGGCCAATTCCGATTCATCCCGGCGCGCGGCGATGGATTGAGCGAGCGGCGGGAGGAAGGGAGCGGAACCGCCCGGATCGCGCAGGAGCGTGCCGAGCATTTCCAAGCCACGCCCGTGCAGCGAGGACAACACCGCGGCGTCCACCCAGCGGATGCCGAGCCGCTCGCGGGCGAAACGCGCAAGCATCGCAAAGGCGCGCGGGTCGCGAGCTTCGCCGAGGCTCAGGGCGAATTGAATTTGCACGCGCGGATTCGGCTCGGCGGCTGCGGCGGTCAGGGTCGCATCAAGCAGCGCGCGGCCTTCATCTTTGGCGAACCAGTGATCGGCGAGCTGGAGCGCATGGATGCGAACGGCCGCGTCGGCGTGGCGGATGAATGGCTGCACGTCGGATGGCGTGAGCGCGCCGAGTTGATCGAGCGTGCGCATGGCAACGATGACGGCGGTTGGCTCGGCGTTTTTAGGGGCAAGCAATTCGCGCAGAATTTTCTTTGCTTCTTGAAGCGCACTGGACTCGTGAACCTGCCCCTCAACTGCCCTCCGGGCACCTTCTCCCCCATCGGGGGAGAAGGCCGGGATGAGGGCTCTCCGTTCAACCAGCAGACGTTGCGCTGTCTGTCGCCGCCAGAAAAGCGGGCTGGCGCATTCGCGGGCGAGGGCTCTGCTATCGAGCGTGCTCATGTCCGCAGCGGGAGGGGGCGGGGCGTCGCGGTGGGTAAGGCGGTAGATGCGTCCGCGGTCGTGGCCGGCATAAACGCCGTATTGCTGCTGGAGATGACGCGGAATGGCCGAGTAATCCTCGATGATTTCGCGGTAATAATCGGTGATCCAGATTGAACCGTCCGGCCCGTGGGTGAGGTTCATGGGATGACTCCAGGCGTCGGTGCTTGCGGCGAATTCAGATTTCTCCTCGCCGGGTGCGCGTTGAATTGTCAACACGGAACCATCCGCTGCGATCAGCGCGCGGTGGATGAGATTTCCCGCCGGTTCACAGACGAAATATTGCCCGCGCAATCCCGGCAGCGCGCGATCCTGATACACCATCGGGCCGCACGCGGCGGTGAACCAGCCGGCAGCCTCGCTCTCCGCCGCGCCGTAGCGCGAGTTGTAGTATTTGAAATAGGCCGGGTCATCGGCACGCTTCTGCCGCCACGGATGCGGCTTCGAAATCGAGTAGGCGCGGCGATCGCCGGTCGGAGCTTCGAGCGGCGGCGTGGCCGCGTCGGGATTGCGCGCCAGATAACGCCACGGCAACGGCGCGATGAAAATTCCGGGAACGGTCGTCGTCACCGTGAAGCGGTCGCCGGACTCCGTCATCGCGAGACCGAACGTGTGCGTGGCGCCGGTCACCGGCTCGATGGCGCCGCCGTCCGCGCGAATTCGGAAGTCGGAGCCGGGCAGCTCCACCGGCGCGGCGAGGTGGGGCC
>QHPW01000083.1 GCA_003219675.1 Verrucomicrobiota bacterium | reverse complement strand
TTTCATGTTATCGGGCATGACCGACAAACCGCAACCGCGCCGAGGGCAAGCCCGTAACGCGAAGCCGCGCTCTCTCCATCACTGGCAAATTACCGTGATTCGGGCCCGTCGGCGGGTAAAAACTAGCAGAAACCGCGCCCCGGGGCAATGAACTAACCCAAATAAATCGGGAGGGCGAACGTCCTCACAACTTTTTTACAAACCTTTGACGGGCGAGTGACAACTTTTGTTCCTCACCGTCCCAAAGTCGGACCATGAAAACAACCCTCCTTGCTCTTGTTCTGATGGGCGCGCAATGGAGCGCCTTTGCGCACAACGACACGACTGAGAACTACGTTGTCCATGAATGGGGTACGTTCACCTCCGTGCAGGGCGCGGACGGCGTTCAACAGGAATGGAACCCAATCATTACCACAGAACTGCCGACGTTTGTTTACGATCTGGCGAAGCCGTCGGGCAATCCGCGCCGCGCATCCACCGCCTTCGGCGCAAAGTCCGCCTTCCGCACCTTGCAGCGGATGGAGACACCGGTCATTTACTTTTACAGCGACCGCGAACGCAGCGTGGACGTCACGGTCAGGTTCCCCCAGGGCATCATCACCGAGTGGTATCCGCAAGCACGCGACGTTGGCCCGTCTTTGATCCGACCGCGCGAATGGTTTACCCGAATCGACGACGCGGCACGCAAGGCCGGCTTGCAGCCACTGGTCCATCTCTCTTCACTCGATACGAAAAAGGGGATCAACGAAAGCGTCATCCGCTGGATGGGCGTCAATATTTCCCCGGAGATGATGCCGGCGGCCGACGCCCCTCTGCTGCCGACGGAAAAATCGGGCAGTCATTATTATGCTGCGCGTGAAACGGACGCGGCAGTGCTGCGGGTAAGCGCCCCAATGAACGGCGCCACAAAGCAGGAGTCGGAGAAGTTTCTTTTCTATCGCGGCGTCGGTTCGTTCACCGCTCCCCTTCAGGTCACGACCGGCAGCGAATCAGACTGTGTGACACTGCGCAACACCGGCGCGAACGAACTGACCGGCCTTTTCGTGCTTCAAGTGCGAGGGGGCGAAGGCAAATTCATTTATGTGGATCGCTTGCCCGCCGGCGAGGACAAGTCTGTGAAGCTGTTGCCCGGCCGGGATTGGACGCCACCGGGCGAGTTGGCGCTGCAAATCGGCGAACGGATGCGCCGGGCGCTCGTGGGTGCCGGACTGTATCCCCGTGAAGCCGCCGCCATGGTCAACACCTGGCGCGACTCGTGGTTCGAGGACCAGGGCCTGCGCGTGCTTTACCTGTTGCCCCGCGCCTGGACGGACAGCATCCTGCCCCTGACCCTCGATCCGAAGCCGCGCGAGCTGGTGCGCGTGATGGTCGGCCGCGCGGAGGTGATCACGCCCGCGATGGAGTGGGAGTTGCTCAAGCAAATCGTCCGCTACAACGAAGCCGACCCGGCGGCGAAGCAGAAGGCAGTTGCGGAAACCCGAAAACTCGGCCTGGGACGGTTCGCGGAGCTGGCGGTTCGCAAGGTGCTGGGCAACACACCAAGCCGGGAGTTCAGCAATCTCGCGTGGGAATTGCTCGGAGCAACGGGTAAGCAAGAAAAGGGAAAGGCGACGGCGGTGGCGCGGAGATAACTGGCGCCACCCACTGCTGGCTCTCTCCCAGGCAGTGTCTTAATTTGGTTGTAGCGGCGGTCTGTGACCGCCGAAAACGGCGCTCATAGAGCGCCGCTACAGTTTAGATGTGAAATTTAAGACACTCCCCTCTCCCAAGGGCGCTGGACGCGCGCGTCGAAAACGCGGATGATACGCTGAACCATGAGAAAGGTTGCCTTGGTGTTCGTGCTGGCCGTGTTCGCGCCGAGCCTGGTGCTCGCGTGGCTCGCCCTTCGCTCCCTGCGCGACCAGCAGTTCGCACTCGAACGGCAGCAGTCGCTGCTCTATCAGGGCGTCGCCGATGCCATCGCGAAGGACATTCTCGGTTATGTGGGTGAGCGGCAGCGCGAGTTTGGCTTGCAGGTCGAAGCCCTGCTGGCCAACAACAAGCTTCCCGACGCTGCGAGCTCGTTCGACGATCAGTTGCAAAAAAAGTGGCCATTGGCGGAAGTGGGTTTCGCCGTTTCGCTCGATGGCACCTGTTACGCGCCGTCGCTGCTGTTCGGCAGCCCCGAAGCGCATCGTTTCCGTCTCGAGAACGAAAGATTCCTCACCAGCCGTGAAAGCGTCGAGGTTTACTGGGACAGCCCGAAGGGCTCGATCAACCTCTCGCAGACAGAGCAGAGAAGTCACAAGCAGGAAAACGATGAGAGCCGCGGCACACAGCAGCCGGTGGCGAAACCGGACGGTTATTTGAGCGATCCCTCAGGCTACGCCAAGGACCAGAAACAGGCCCGCAACGTCGAACCGCAGCAAGCGCAGCAAGGGGGCAAACAGACCTACTCGAAGGCGGCGGTGGCCGAAGCCGAGTTCCGCCGGCTCATCGGCACCTCCACGGAAGGAACCGTGGCGCGCTTTCTTCAGAACAAGCTCAATCTCATGTTCTGGTACCGCTCACCGCGCGACCCGCAGATCGTGTTCGGCGCGCTGGTCAACCTGCCCAGGTTGATCGCGGGCCTGAGCGATCTTGTGAAGATCGAGCCGGAATCGTTGCGCGATCAGATTTGCGTGGCGCTGCTGGATGACTCTGCGCACCCGTCCGCCAGAACCCAACCCGCATTCCAGACCAACTGGAAACGGCCATTCGTCGCCACCGAGATCGGCGAGGCGCTTCCCCATTGGGAAGTCGCCGTTTATCTGCTGAATCCCGCCAGACTCAGCCGGTCGGCGCACACCTTGAAACTCACCCTCGGCTTGTTGATCGCCGTGCTGGTGCTGGCCATCGGGGTTGGCGGCTGGCTCATCGTCATGGATTTGAAACGGCAACTCACGCTTGCCCGGCAGAAGACCGATTTCGTCAGCAACGTGTCGCACGAGCTGAAAACGCCGTTGACTTCCATCCGAATGTTTTCCGAACTGCTGGCCGAGGGCCGCGTGACCGACAAGGAAAAGCAGCGTTCCTATTTCAACATCATCACCGCGGAAACCGCGCGCCTGACACGGCTGATCAACAACGTGCTGGATTTTTCGCGCATGGAACGAGGCGAGAAGAGATACAATTTCACCCGATGCGACCTCGTCGGCCTGGCGCGTGAAACGATCGAGAGTTATCGCCCGCACCTCCAAGCCGGCGGCTTCGAACTCGAATGCGAATTGCCGGAGTCGCCGCTGTTCGTGAGCGGCGATCCTGACGCGCTCGCTCAGGTCGTCGTCAACCTGCTCTCCAACGCCGAGAAATATTCAGCCGAACGAAAGCAAGTGCGCCTGGAAATGCGCCGGCAGCCGCAGCCTGTGCCACACGTTGAAATCCGCGTGCTCGACCGCGGTCTGGGCGTTCCCAACGGTTGTGAGGAAAAGATTTTTGAGCAGTTTTATCGCGCCCACGATTCGCTGAGCAGCGGCATCCAGGGCTCCGGCCTCGGCCTGACCCTGGCGCGTCAGATCGCCCGGGCGCACGGCGGCGACGTGGTGTGCGAACCGCGCGCGGGCGGCGGCAGTTGCTTTGTATTGCGTCTGCCCGCGAGTCCGAATTCAATCACGCATGAACCTGGCGCGACCAGGCTGCAATCGAAGTAGCGCAGACTTCCAAGTCTGCTGTATCGTGGGTTTCCAAACCCGCCCACCGCGCGCCGTCACACGCCCCGCCGATTTGGAAATCGGCGAAACAGCAGGTTTTGGAAACCTGCGCTACACCGAAGGCGTTGCCTCGGCCCAAGATTTGCGCAAGCCTGCGAAAACTTTGTTAGTGCTCCATTCGCGGTTGATTGCATGAAAACGAAAATCCTGATCGTCGAAGACGACCCGCACATTCTGTTGGGGCTGGAGGAAGTGTTGAAGAGCGATGGTTTTGAAGTGGCGGTGTGCAATCGCGGTGACCAGGCCATTGACGCCGCGAGCAAACACCGTCCGGCGCTCATGGTTCTGGACGTGATGCTGCCCGGCAAGAGCGGCTACGATATCTGCAAGGAACTGCGCAGCAAAAAGGTTGGCACACCGATCCTCATGCTCACCGCCAAAGGTCAGGAGATCGACAAAGTGGTCGGCCTCGATCTCGGCGCGGACGATTACGTCACCAAGCCGTTC
>QHPW01000309.1:7712-8187 GCA_003219675.1 Verrucomicrobiota bacterium | reverse complement strand
AAATGCTGGTGAAACCGACCATCGCCCCCACCGAGAGGTCTATGCCCCCGGCCAGGATGACGAACGTCATTCCGATCGCCGCCAGGCCGAGAAACGAGTTGTCGCGGAGGAGATTCGCGAAAACCGCCCAGGAAAAGAACCCGGTGTAGCGGAAGGACGCGCCCGCGTAAAACACAACCAGGACAACCAGGGGGATCTGCGTGCGGGAAAAGCGCGGCTTCATGCGCCGGCCCTCCTGCGGAAAAGGAACCTTCGCAATTCCTCCGACTGCAGCAAGCACACCGCGAGCACGACTGCTGCCTTGAGGATCAGCGTGTATTCGACCGGCACGCCGCGCATCTTGATGGCGGTGGTGAGGGTCTGAATGATCAACGCGCCCACGAGCGAACCCGGCAGATTGAAGCGCCCGCCGTTCATCGCTGTTCCGCCAATCACCACGGCCAGGATCGCGTCGAGTTCAATGTAGAGACCGGCA
>QHPW01000309.1:0-7663 GCA_003219675.1 Verrucomicrobiota bacterium | reverse complement strand
AACATATAAACAAACATCTTGACCGCGCGCACATTCACTCCGGCAAGAAAGCTGGCGGTTTCATTGTTGCCCACCGATTCAATGAACAGTCCCATCGCCGTCCCGCGCGTCAGCGCCACCGTGATCGACAGCATCAGCGCCACCAGCGTCACCGGAAACGGCAGTCCCAGGAAATGTCCGCCGGCAATGAAGCTGAATCCGGGGTTTTCGACCGTAATGATCTGTCCGTCCGTCAGAAGTTGCGCAATGCCACGGCCCGCGACCATAAGGATGAGCGTCGCCACAATCGGCTGAACCCCCAGCCAGGCAACCAGCATCCCGTTCCATGCGCCAAAAACCAGGCAAATCCCCAACGTCGCCGCCAGAGCCATCGGCAGCCCCGTCTGCTGTTGAACGATCAGTTTCGCGGCCACCGAACCCGCAATGCCAATCACCGCGCCGACGGATAGATCGACCCCCGCCGTCGCGATGACCAGTGTCATGCCCAACGACACCAGCATCACGCGCGACGAAAGTTTCAAAATATCCACCAGGCTGCCGTAAAGATGCCCTTCTTTGATCGTGATGCGGGCAAAGCCCTCTGTGAACAGCAGATTGAACAACAACAGCGCCGCCAGAGCCACCAGCGGCCAGAACGGCAGCCGGAATCGGGAGGGCACGAGCCCGGTCCGTGTTTCGCTCATGGGCAAGGAACCGGACGATGGGGTAGTGTCCTAATCTGCTTAAGGTGGGTGCGCCGCTGCCGCGGCGCACGGCGGTGCCGCAGCACCGCCGCCACCAAATTAGGACACTGACGGCGATGGAGAAATCCGAATGACGAATGACGAATGACGAAAAAATGATCAAGCCCGAAAAGGGCCGCCGCCATGCCGCTCGAATGGATTCCGATTTTTGTCATTCGGATTTCCTTGATGCTTCGGAATTCGTCATTCGTCATTTGCTGCCTGCGCGGCAATGGCTTTCATAATGGCCGCCAGATCGATCTGCCCGCCGGTCAGTTCGCAGACCTTCTTCCGGTCCCGCAAGACCACGACCCGATGGCTGTCACGCACGACTTCCTCCAGCTCCGACGAGATGAATAGAATCGCCATGCCTTCGCCACACAGCCGCGCCATCAGTTTTTCGATCTCCGCTTTCGCCCCGACGTCGATCCCGCGCGTCGGTTCGTCCAGGATCAACAGGCGCGGTTCAGATGCCAGCCAGCGCGCAAGAATCGCTTTCTGTTGATTTCCGCCGCTCAACAATTTGATGGGCTTCCCGGCGTCCGACGTCGCGATCCCCAGCGCCTGGATGTAGTTCCCGGCAAGCTCCTGTTGCTTCCGCGCCGGAATCCTGCGGATCCATCCCTTGCTCGCTTGCAGCGCCAGGACAATGTTTTCGCGCACCGACAGGTCCGGGATGATCGCCTGGGTTTTTCGATCCTCGGGACAGAACCCGAACCGGTGCGCAATGGCCGCCCTCGGGGAACTCAAGCCGGCGGACACGCCATCGATTTCAACCTGCCCGGTGTCGGCGCGGTCGATGCCAAAGAGCAACCGCGCCATTTCCGTCCGCCCGCATCCGAGCAATCCAGCCAGGCCCACCACCTCGCCGCTGCGAATTTCCAGATCGAACGGATGCACGGCCCCGCGTCGCCCCAGTCCTTTGACCCGGAGAAACGGCCTGTGCTCTGTGCGCGAGGGTTCGGCACCGCGGCGGGCGCTCATTTCCTCCACCGCGCTCAAGTCCTTGCCGATCATTTTAGCGATGAGTTCGAGGCGTGGCAGTCTCGCCGCTTCGTATTCGCCAATCAGCTTGCCGTTGCGAAGCACGGTAAGACGATCGGCGATCGCATACACCTGGTCGAGAAAGTGGCTGACAAAAATGATCCCCAGACCTTGCGCCTTGAGTTTGCGAAGCACGGCGAAAAGATGCCCGGTTTCGTTTGCATCAAGACTCGAAGTCGGCTCGTCGAGCACCAGTACTTTCGCCTGGATGTCCAGCGCGCGGGCGACGGCGACCATCTGCTGGATTGCGATGGAATAACTGTCGAGCGGCTGGGTGACATCCACTTCAACGTCGAGCCGCTGGAGCGCCTCGGCGGACCGGACGTTGATCTGCTTCCAATCGATGCGACCCGGCTTCATCGGCTGGCGGCCGAGAAAAATATTCTCCGCCACGGACAAAAACGGAACCAGGTTGACCTCCTGATAAACCGTGCTGATGCCGAGTCGCTGCGCTTCGGCCGGCGAACGCGGGTCGATCGGAAAGCCGTCGAAAAGGATCTCGCCGCCGTCGCGCCGGTAAACGCCGGTGAGCACCTTGATGAGCGTGCTTTTGCCGGCCCCGTTCTCGCCCAGCAGCGTGTGGATTTCACCGCGGCGCAGCGTGAAATCAACGCCATCCAGAGCGCGCGCGCCGGGAAAGATTTTCGTGACGCCGCGAGCGAACAGCAACGGCTTGTCGGACTTCTGGATTTCTGAAGGCGAAGTCATGTGGCCATGAACCGGCCGGAATCCCCCTCAACCGCCCTCCGGGCACCTTCTCCCCCAAATGGAGGAGAAGGACAGGATGAGGGGGAGCGGTTCATGGAAAGCCTCCTTTCGCTTTTGCGCACGCATTGGGACCATGAACCAGATTGGCACCCCTCTCCCTGCCCTCTCCCCGCAAGGCGGGGAGAGGGTGGCCGAAGGCCGGGAGAGGGGCGGTTCATGGAAAGCCTCCACGGTTTTGCCACCGCGCATTTGGACCATGAACGGTGGGGCGAGATTCCGTCGAGCCTTGATCAATGGACAGAAGTCAGGGCTCGACGGGAGTCTCGCCCCACCAGGTTCATGGAGCGGCAAGGTGTGAGGCCGGCCGTTCACCTGACTTGCTGCAGCTCGATTGAAGATTTCGCGGAGGCTCATTGCGGTGTTTCTCCCGCCGACCTTGAAGGCTCCATGCGAAACGAGTTGAATCTTCCTGCCGCACCGACCACCCCGCCAACCGTCAGCGCCACCCGTAAGCTGCGGTCCCACGGCGGCAAATAACCGCCCTCGGCCGGTTCCCCGACCGTTTTCCAATTGCGTCCGTCCGAACTGACGGCGAACAGAAAACGGTTGCCGCCTCTGGCCGTCAGGCGCAGATATACGCTCGGCCAGATGAGGTCGTTCATTTCGGCGACGGTCTTGTGCTGGTTTTTCGCGCGCTGCCATACGACCGCCCTGCCTTCGCCGATGGCCACCCCGAGAGCGTTTGCGGGGTCGCCGAAAGCGGACAGACCCGCGAACGCGCCCAGCTTCAATCCGCGCGTGTCAATCACCGTCGTGGCTTCGTAGTCACCCGACGTGGTCGAACGGGCCACTACCGCGCCGATGGGATCGCCGGCATGCTCGCTCGCCGGGGCAAGCACCAACTGGCCCCCGTTCGCGGCGTCGAGGCGAACCGACGGCTCGTTCCCCTGAGGCCATTGCCAGCCCGGACCAAGATGCTCGCCGGTGAAATCGTCGAAGAACGAATACTCCGCTTTACGCTGAGTCATTCCAAACGGTGAGGGCGCGCTCGAACTGGGGCCTTTGCCGTCGTTGATCGTCGGCCAGCCGTCGTCGCCAAACCTGACTTCGTCGAGCAACATTTCGCGTCCGGTGTACACGAACGTCCTGGCATCGTAACCGTGATAGAGCAAAAAATAACGGCCACGCTCGTCGGTCACGATGCTGCCGTGGCCGGGGCATTTCCAACGTTCGTTGCCGGTGAGAATCGGGTTGAGAGGATTTTTTTCCCACGGCCCGGGCAGCGCATGGGAGCGGGCGACGCCCAGGGCGTAATCGCAGCCTCGACCGCAGCAGCCCGAGCCGGAGTAGAACAAATAATACCAATCGCCGCGGCGCAAGACAAACGGGCCCTCGACGACCGCGCCCTCCCACGGAGCGTCGTTTCGAATCAGTTCTTTCATTTCGCCGACCACTCGCGTTCCGTCTTCGGAAAGCGGCTGCGCCCAGATAACGGTCGGGAGCTTGCGGCTGTTGCCATCCTCTTCCCAGATCAGGTATCGCCCCCCTTTTTCGTCCACAACCGGTCCATCCGGCTTGTCCGCTGTCGCCACGGCGACGCTGAGCGGACCGTCCTTCTTGCGGCCGACGTAATAAACAAAGTAACGGCCGTGGTATTCCGAGATTTCCGGCGCCCAGAAATTAGCCGACGCCCACGCCGGCCGCTTCGGAAAGACCGCACCGATGATTTTCCAGTTTACAAGGTCACGCGAGTGCAGGATGGGAAACTGTGGACTCCATTCCGAAGAGGTTGCCGCCGCCCAATAATCCTTTCCAACGCGGATAATGGAGGGGTCCGGATAATCACCGGCAAGGACTGGATTGCTGTAATTGGCGGTCGAATCCGCTGCGCGCGCGACCGGCGCGGCCACGCAGATGCCGGCGAGGATGCTGAAGGATCCGATAACAACCGCCGAAAATGCTCCGCGGCGTCCGTTCACCACGCAACTTCCCATGAACCTCAGAAAGTGGCACAGGCATCCTGCCTGTTCGGGACTGACAGGCTGGAAGCCTGTCCCACTCTCCAGCCGGCGCTCCGGTTCATGGCCCCAACTCACGTCCGAATTTTGGAGGTGTTCGCTACCCATGAACCGCGGTGGGGCGAGACTCCGTCGAGCCCTGATTTCTGTCTTTCGGAGATCCGGGCTCGACGGAGTCTCGCCCCACCGTTCATGGTCCCGATGCGCGGTGGCAAGACCGTGGAGGCTCCCCGTTGCGGCATCTCGGCACGGCGCCGCTGGCGGTTGTTCGAATGAATTGCGCTGGACTGCCATGTCCGCGCAAACCGGCAGCTCCGCAGAGGGACTTGCGGAGAAGGCCATTCGCACCCCGCACACTTCGCGCTTCATAGGATTAATACTGCCTCGACCCGATCGCCTCCTTCGACACCGACTGGTCGAAAATCCGGTCCTCCACGAGAGTCCTCTTCGGAATCGGCTTGCCGGCGAGCGTGGCCTCCACCGCATCGAAAGCCGCAGGCCCCAGCAGCGGATTGCATTCGACTGTGCAATTCAATTTGCCGGCGATCATGGCTTCGAATGCAGGTTTGATTCCATCAATTGAAACCACGAGGAGGTCGGTGCCCGGCTTCAATCCCGTCGCTTCGATAGCCTGAATCGCGCCCAAAGCCATGTCATCATTGTGCGCATACACCGCATCGATTTTCGCGCCGCTGCCCTGCGCCGCTTTCAGGAACGCTTCCATGACTTCCTTGCCTTTGGCGCGGGTGAAATCACCGGTCTGTGATTTGATGATCTTGATGTCCGGATGATTTTTGAGGGCTGCCTCGAACCCTCTCTTTCGATCCATGGCCGGCGCAGCGCCAGGCGTGCCCTGGAGTTCCACCACGTTGCCTTTGCCTTTGAGTTTCTTTGCCAACCAGTCTCCGGCCATTTTTCCTTCCGCAACAAAATCCGAAGCGATCAGCGTCGTGTAGAGCGAATCGTCCGAAACGTTCACCCCACGATCCACGAGAATAACCGGGATTCTCGCCGCCTTCGCCTGTTTCAAAATCGGCTCCCAGCCGGCCTCGACCACGGGCGCGTCAATGATGGCATCCACCTTCTGCGCGATGAATGTGCCGATCGCCCTGATCTGGTTTTCCTGCTTCTGTTGCGCGTCCGAAAACTTGAGGTTGATGCCCCGCCGCGCCGCTTCGGAGCGGATCGACCGGGTCTCCGCAGTTCGCCAGCCGCTTTCGGCGCCGATCTGGGAGAAGCCGACCGTAAGGGTCTTCCGGCCACCTGCCTTGCTGTCGGACGGACCGGCTGGCTCAGCGGATTCACAAAAGCTGGCGAGCAGGCACATCGCGCCTGCCAACACCGTGGTGCCCTTCAGGATTTTTCTTCGCATAACGCTCTCCGGTTCGCTTAAGCCGCACCATCGCTGCCGCGATGACGACAGTTTAATGAGTCAAAAGAAAAAATCAATTGTTCGATGGTGTTTGAACACCGAAAATGTTCCGGTGTCTGAATCACTATGCGTCCGGAAGACCATGCCCAGGTGGACGATTTGCGGGACTCTACCATTCTTTTGGTCGAAGATAATGAAGAAGACATTCTGTTGTTGAAGCGCGCTTTCCGAAACGCCCGCGTAGCCAATCCACTGAACGTGGTTAAGGACGGAGAGGAAGCCATCAAATATCTCTCCGGAGCAGGCACACATGCTGATCGCGACGGTCATCCGATTCCTTTCCTGATATTGCTCGACCTCAGATTGCCGAAACTCTCCGGGTTCGAAGTGCTCGAATGGATTCGCGACCGGCCGCATTTTGCTGAGCTGACTGTCGTCGTTCTCACGAATTCTGATCATGTCCCGGACGTGACCAGGGCCCACCAGATGGGGGCCAACTCTTATCTGGTGAAGCCGGGAACCTTCGAGGAATTGGTGGAAATGGTGAAACGGATCAGGGGCAGTTGGCTGCTGCTG
The DNA here is from genome assembly GCA_003219675.1 of Verrucomicrobiota bacterium. GTDB lineage: Bacteria > Verrucomicrobiota > Verrucomicrobiia > Limisphaerales > AV2 > AV2. Next base: position 1,223 of record QHPW01000309.1, on the reverse strand, counting down.
GACCGGTTGCCCGGGGACCTTGATTCAAACGAAGCCCCTCTCGCCAATTAGATCTGCCAAACCCGATGAACTGGCACGCGCGCGCGAGCGCTGGGCGAACAAATCCGAAACCGAGATCGCAGCCAGCATCCTTGCCGATTTTGAGCAGGTGAAGGGATTTCGCATTCTGAAAAAAGAGGCCCTTTCCGACGACGAAGTTGTTCTCACGCTTTATGTCGAGGGCCTCGACCCGAATGAGGGGACGCCCAAGATGAAGTTGCAGCGCGTCGCAAACGAATGGAAATCGGCCGGCCCGTACAAGGACCGGCCGAAATGAGATTGGCACAAGCCGAGCCGCCAACAAACGAAGACCTGTCACGACGAATGACCTCTGATTGCTGTGGAGGACGCGCAGAGCGCGCTGAGTGGGAATACAGGCGTTATGAACCGCGCCGCCTCCAGTACAACTTTTTGTTGCATATGCAACAAAAGTTCGTCGTGACCGTTCATGGTTCGGATGCGCGATTGTGTGAGAGTCGGGGAAGCTTCCCATGAACCGTTCGCCTGTAGCCGCCGAGGTAACGAGGCGGACACACCGCCGCAAACCGAGGGTCCGCCTCCTCACGTCGGCGGCTACGGCTCATGGCCTCGATTCACGTCCGGATTTTGGAGGTGTTCCATTCCCATGAACCTGCCCCCTGATCGCGTCCTTGTTCCCCAGTGGGGGAGAAGGTGCCCGGAGGGCGGTTGAGGGGATTCCGACCGGCGTATTTTCTGCTCGCACAGGGACGGGAGTTGAGCACAATTGTCCCCATGAAAACTTCCTTGTCAGCTCTCAAAATTTCTCGTCGCCGTTTTATAGCCACCACCGCTGCCGCCGTCGCCGCGCCCACAATCATCCCGGCCAGCGCACTTGGAGCGGACGGACGCCCCGCTCCCTCGGAACGCATCACCATGGGCGTCGTGGGTTGGGGCATGCAAGGCCCCAGCAACACCGGGAACTTCATGCGCGAGTCTGACTGCCAGGTGGTCGCCACCTGCAACATTGACAAGTATCATCTGGAAGCGTCCGTGAACGAGATTAACAAGAAATACAAAAACCAGGACTGCAAAACCTATCACGATTACCGCGAGATGATGGCCCGTACGGACATTGACGCCGTGATGCTTGCCGTGCCGGACCACTGGCACGCGCTCATCGCCACTGCAGCAGCGAACAATAAAAAGGACATTTACGGGGAGAA
>QHPW01000310.1:27426-30254 GCA_003219675.1 Verrucomicrobiota bacterium | reverse complement strand
TGGAACAGGCTTCCAGCCTGTCGGAGTCAGGCGGGACGCCTGACCCACTCTACATCAACCCCAGTTGCAGCTTCGCCGCGTCGGTCATCATACCCTGGTTCCACGGCGGGTCCCAGACCAACTCGACATTCGCTTCGTCGATTTCCTCGACCGACAGCAGCTTGTTCTGCACGTCCTGCGCCAGAACCGGCCCCATCCCGCAACCGGGCGCGGTCAACGTCATTTTCACGTCCGCCTTGTAGCTCTTGCCCTCGCCGATGGGCGCTAGCTGGCAATCGTAAATCAAACCGAGGTCCACGATGTTGACCGGAATTTCCGGATCGTAACAGGTCTTGAGCTGGTTCCAGACTTCCTTGTCCAACTCCTCTTTCGTGCGCGGCTGACCGGTTGCGCTCGTCGATTTCGCCGCGGTCTCAAGCCCCAGCGCGTCGGCGTCTTTGCTTTCGATACGGAACATATTGCCGTTGACCACGACGGTGTAGGTGCCGCCGAGCGACTGCGTGATATAAGCCTGCTCGCCCTTTTGCAAGGTGACTTTCGTGCCCACCGGCACCACCGACGCTTCAACGTCGCGGGTCAAGGTGACTGATTCGTTCGTGTGCATAGTAACTCAGCCCCAACGGGGCGAAATAAGATAGCCCGGGCAACACCCTGGGAAAATGGTGTAAAACGGAAAAGGCCCTGAACGGGCGAAACAGAGTGTGGGTTTCGTCCCGAACAAGGCGTCCGATGATTTTGTGCCGCCCTTACAGGGCTTGCCACAAACGGGCCGCGTTGTCCCAGGGTGTTGCCCTGGGCTATCCTCTTGCGCCCTTGCAGGGCTGGCGTTCGCGTTTGGTTCGTGCTCATCATTTCCTTCGGTAGGTATTGCATTCGTTCGTGTGCATAGCGCATAGTTTCCATTCTACCGATTCAACGATTCACCGATTCAACGGACTTGTCACGTATCCTCCCTCTCCGTCGTCACCGGCTCCTGTCTGCCTTCGACCGCCGCCACGACCGCGTGCCACGGCAGAATCGCGCACTTCACCCGCGCCGGGAATTTGTGCACGCCCGCAAACACCGCCAGTTTGCCAATCTCGCCGTCGTTCACTTTTCCGGTCGTCACCATCTCGTGAACCTTGTCGAACAACGCCTTCACGTCCGCCTGCGTTTTGCCTTTCAACGTGTCGGTCAGGATGGACGCCGACGCCTTCGAGATGGCGCAACCGGCGCCTTGAAAGCTGATGTCTTTGATGACGTCGCCGTCCATCCGCGCGTAAATGGTGTAGTGATCGCCGCACAGCGGGTTGTGGCCTTGCGCGGTGCGGTTGGCGTTTTCCAGTGTGTGGAAATTGCGCGGGCTTTTGCTATGGTCCAAAATCACCTGCTGATAAAGGTCTGTCAGGTCGTCAAACATAACCTGGTGGGGCGAGACTCCGTCGAGCACCATTCAATGTCTTTGCCAACGCGATCATAACTCAAATCAGGGCTCGAGAGGACTCTCGCCCTACCCAATAAAGAAGTTCATTTCTTCTCCACAACATGCGGGTTTGCCTCAAGCCTCTCCCACACCAGCTTGTCCAATTCCTCCCGCGCCGGTTCGCATTTCACACGCTCGATAATCTCGCCGGCGAAGGCGTGGATCAACATTTGCCTGGCCGTCTCCAATCCGATGCCCCGGCTTCGCAGATAATAAATGGCATCGTCGTCCAACTGGCCGACGGTCGCGCCGTGCGTGCACTTCACGTCGTCGGCGTATATCTCCAGTTGCGGCTTGGTATCGACGGTCGCTTCATCGCTGAGCAGGATGTTTTTGTTCGTCTGTTTCGCGTCGGTCTTTTGCGCGATCGGTTGCACCAGGATGCGACCGTGAAAAACGCCCTTCGATTTGTCCCCAAGAATGCCATTGAAATACTCATGGCTGGCGCAATGGGGCATGGCGTGCTCGACAATCATGTGATGATCGGCCAGTTGCTCGCCCTTCGTCAGATAAAGTCCATTGAGGATGCACTCCAGCCCCTCGCCCGCGAGATTCACGTGAATGTTGTTCCGCGACAAGCGCGCGCCGAGTGCGAATGAGTGGGCATTGACCCGGCTCGCGCGACCGAGTTGGCCGTGCACCGTCGCGATGTGAAACGCGTCGCGGCTCTCGTCCTGAAACTTGACGTGCTCGATCACAGCGTTCTCGCCCACGACCAGCTCCGTGACGGCGTTCGTGAAATACGGCGCGTCCACCGTACGGATGTAGCTTTCCACAACGGTCAACCGGCTCTGTCGCTCCGCGATGATCAAATTGCGCGGATGCGTCGTCGCCCCAGCCTCTTTGGCTGTCGAGACAAAGAGCAGTTGAATCGGTTCGTCCACGGCGACGCCGGCCGGCACGTAAATGAACGCGCCATCCTGAAAGAACGCCGTGTTGAGCGCGGCGAATGCGTTCTTCGCGGTGTCCACGTAACGGCCCAAATGCTTTTCCAACAATGCTGACTCGGAACCAAGCGCCGCGGAAAGGCTGCTGAGCTTCACGCCCTTGGTCAACGAGGGGACCGTCGAAACTTCTTTCGCAAAGTGGCCGTCCACGAAGACCAGGCGCGGGCCGGTGAGGTCCGCGAAGGTGAATTTACCCGGCATCTCTGTCCCGACGCCGTCCGTGTTCGCTTCGAACAACGGCTTGAACGGCAGCTTCGTGATGGGGGCGACATTCGTGAAGCGCCAGTCCTCGTCCTTCAGCGTCGGGAAGCCGAGTTCGGCAAAGCGCGCCAGGCCGGCCTTGCGGAGCGGGAAAAGCCACGAAGGGTGCCTGCCCGCGGTTGGCGCATTGAGCTCCTCAAACTTGGCCAGATACGGGT
>QHPW01000310.1:20177-27363 GCA_003219675.1 Verrucomicrobiota bacterium | reverse complement strand
TATTGACTGCGGGCAGGGATGCCCGCCGAACCTGCACGCTGGAAGCGCGCGCTACGCCGGTTGTAATTCGTGGCTCATCAAACTCTCGTAACCTCTCTCTTCGAGTTCCAAGGCCAGTTCCTTGCCGCCGGATTTGACCACGCGGCCGTCGAACAGCACGTGCACATAATCAGGAATGATGTAGTTCAACAGCCGCTGATAATGGGTGATGACAAACTGCGCGTTGTCCAGCCGCTTCAATTTGTTCACGCCCTCCGACACAACTTTCAATGCGTCGATGTCGAGGCCGGAATCCGTTTCATCCAGGATGGCCAGCTTCGGTTCGAGCACGGCCATCTGGAAAATCTCGTTGCGTTTCTTCTCGCCGCCGGAGAAACCATCGTTCACCGAGCGCTTCAGGCAATCTTCCGGCAAATGAAGAATTTTCATTTTCTCCTTCACCAGCGACAGGAATTCCATCGCGTCGAGTTCCGACTCGCCCTTGTGCTTGCGGATTTCGTTGAGCGCGGCTTTCAGAAAGTAAGTCGTGTTCACTCCCGGAATCTCGACCGGATACTGAAACGCGAGGAAAACACCTTCGCGCGCGCGCTCTTCAGGGTCCATTTCGAGCAGGTCTTTGCCGCAATAGAGCACCTGGCCTTCCGTCACCTCGTAGCCTTCGCGCCCGGCAAGAACGGCGGCGAGCGTGCTCTTGCCGCTGCCGTTCGGCCCCATCACCGCGTGCACTTCGCCGGCGTTGATCGTCAGGTCCACGCCTTTGAGGATTTGCTTGCCCTCAACTCCGGCGTGGAGATTTTTGATTTCAAGCATGGGTTGGTTCATTGTGTAAAAACTTTTTTAACTACGGATGAACGCGGATGAACACAGATATAGGTGAGTATCTCATTTCCAGTAACTTCCGTATTCAATACTTCGCTCATGTCTTTATTGCTTGTCTGTCTAAACGGACTGCGAATCCTGGTTTAATCGTTTAGAGAAGAACACCGTAGGTCGAGAATTCCTATTCGTAGTCGGTAGCGATCTTCGCTTTTCATCCGTGTCCATCCGTGTTTATCCGTGGTTAAACCTCTTCTAGCCGACGCTCCCCTCCAGGCTCACCCCCAGCAGCTTCTGGGCTTCTACTGCAAATTCCATCGGCAGTTCCTTGAACACCTCCTTGCAGAAACCGTTGACGATCATGTTCACCGCGTCCTGGGTCGCGATGCCGCGCTGGTTGCAGTAGAAAATCTGGTCCTCGCCGATCTTGGACGTGGTGGCCTCGTGCTCGACGCTCGACGTCTTGTTCTTCACCTCGATGTAAGGGAACGTGTGCGCGCCGCACTTGTTGCCGATGAGCAATGAGTCGCACTGCGAGAAATTGCGCGCGTTCATCGCGCCCGGGCGAACCTGCACCAGGCCGCGATAGCTGTTCTGGCCGTGCCCGGCGGCGATCCCCTTCGAGATGATGGTGCTGCGCGTGTTTTTGCCGATGTGCACCATCTTTGTGCCGGTGTCGGCCTGCTGATAATTGTTCGTCACCGCAACGGAATAAAATTCGCCGACTGAATTTTCGCCCTGCAACACGCAGCTCGGATATTTCCAGGTGATCGCCGAACCGGTCTCGACCTGTGTCCAGGAAATCTTCGAGTTCCGCCCTTTGCACAGGCCGCGCTTGGTCACGAAGTTGTAAATGCCGCCCCTGCCGTTCTCGTCGCCCGGATACCAGTTCTGCACGGTCGAGTATTTGATCTCGGCTCTGTCCAGCGCGATGAGTTCGACCACCGCGGCGTGCAGTTGATTTTCATCGCGCATCGGCGCGGTGCAACCCTCGAGGTAGCTCACGTGAGCGCCTTCCTCGGCCACGATCAGCGTGCGCTCGAACTGGCCGGTGTTCGCCGCGTTGATGCGGAAGTAAGTCGAAAGCTCCATCGGACAACGCACACCCTTCGGGATGTAACAGAATGAACCGTCGGTGAACACCGCCGAATTCAGCGACGCGAAAAAATTGTCGGTGTAAGGCACCACCATGCCGAGATATTTGCGCACCAGATCGGGATGTTCGCGCACCGCTTCGCTGAACGAGCAGAAAACGATGCCCTTCGCGGCGAGCGTTTCCCGGAACGTGGTCGCGACCGACACGCTGTCGAACACCGCGTCCACTGCGACCCCGGCGAGGCGTTCGCGCTCCTTCAAGGGAATGCCGAGCTTCTCGTAAGTCTCGATCAGCTTCGGGTCCACTTCCTCGAGGCTCCTGGGCCCGTCACTTTTCTTCTTCGGCGCCGAGTAATAGACGATGCTCTGGTAGTCAATCGGCTCGTGCCGGACCTTCAGCCACGTCGGCTCTTTCAGGGTCAGCCAATGCCGATACGCCTTGAGCCGCCACTCCGTCAGCCAGTCCGGTTCGTTCTTTTTGCGCGAGATAAGCCGGATGATGTCCTCATTCAATCCCGGCGGCGCGGCATCGACTTCGACGTCGGTGTAGAAGCCGTATTTATATTCCTGCCTGACTAAACCCTCAATGGTCTCCGTTGCTGTGCTCATAAGATAATCCGGTTAACTTCAGCGTGTCCTTCCTGAACACGCCGGGCAAAAACCATGAATACTGACGTCAAACAACGTGGCCTTGAAACCCTTCGGCATTTTCAAACCAGCCCTCGGGGTGTTCGCGGACAAATCCATTTCGATATCGAAAACGCCGCTGCAGGCATCGCAACAAAAGTGGACGTGTTCCTTCATGTTCGGACAATAACGGCTGGCCGCGCGATCAAGATTCACCTGCTTCACCAGGCCGCACTTTACGAGCGCGTCCAGACAGTTGTACACGGTCGCCATTGAAATGTCCGCCATGCCCTTCTTGGCGCGCAAAAAAACCTGCTCCGCGGTCGGATGATCGCGTTCCCCCAGCAGCACGTTATAAACATGCTCGCGCTGCGGTGTGAAACGAAAGCCGCTGGTCGCAAGCCGCTCGTTGATGCGGGTCATTTTCTTCTCGACCGAACCCATAACGCAGGCAATCTAACAACACAGTTTCTCCTGTCAATACTTGGAATAATTCTAAATCTCAACTAATCCTGACTGGTTTGTTGCATTAACTTCCGTGAAAGCAATACAACCAAACCAATTATCGCCGCCCGCTTCAGGGGCCAGGAACGGGGCCACAGGTTCATGGAGAGCCTCCTTTCGCTTCTGCGCACGCATTGGGACCATGAACCACCCCCTCACCCGACCTACGGCCACCCTCTCCACCAGTGGGGGAGAGGGAAGGGATGGGGAAGGGATGAGGGGCAGGTTTATGGAAAGGGAACCGCCACTCACCGCGCTTGCGCATCCGGGCGAACCCTTTACACTCCGCCGCCATGTCCTGGAAGGTTCTGATTACGGCGCGAACTATGAACGACGTCGGCGCGTCCGCGCTGCAACTTCTGCGCGACGCCGGTTGCGACATTGTCACGCCGCCGAAGCTCGGCCCGCTGTCTGCTGATGAATTGCTCAAACTTCTGCCGGACATGGACGCGGTGATGGCGAGCATGGACAAATTCACCGGCGCTGTCCTGGCCTCCTCTGCCGCGGCCAAACTGAAAATCATTTCACGCTGGGGCGTTGGTTACGACGCCATCGACGTTCCTGCCGCGACGAAAGCAGGCATCGTCGTCGCGTACACACCCGGATTGCTCGACGAAACCGTGGCGGATTTCGCCTTCGCGCTGTTGCTCGCGCTGGCGCGCCGCGTGCACATCGGCCATTCCGACATGAGCAACGGCGTCTGGCGCGGCGTCTGGGGCAACGACGTCTTCGGCAAGACGCTGGGCATACTCGGCTGCGGACGGATCGGGCGCGCGGTCGCCCGGCGCGCGACCGGCTTCAACATGCAATTGATCGCCTATGATGTGCAACCCAACGCGGAGGCTGAAAAGCTCGGCGTCAGGTTCGTCTCGCTGGACGAGCTTCTGGCTCAAAGTGATTTTCTTTCGTTGCACTCCGCGCTCACGCCCAAAAATCGCGGACTGCTTGGAGAGGCGCAGTTGCGCAAGATGAAACCGACAGCCTATCTCGTTAACACCGCCCGCGGCGCGCTCGTTGACGAGAACGCTCTGGCGCAGGCGCTGCGCGAAGGCTGGATTGCCGGAGCCGCGCTCGACACGTTCACGATTGAGCCGATGGCCGCCGATCATATTTTGCGCAAGGCGCCCAACGTCCTGCTGACCCCGCACCTGGCGTCGTTCGCGCGCGAGACCGGCGAACGCGTCAGCTCGACCGCGGCGCAGGCGATCGTGGATTTGAAGAATGGAAGGCAACCCAGGCTTGTGGTTGATCCGGAAGTGTTCAAGTCTCCGGCCCTGAGAGCTAAACTCAAATGATCCATTTGCGACCCCCGTTCTCGCCAATTCCATTCGCGTCCATTCGCGCCATTCGCGGAAAAAACCTTTATGAAACAAAATCATGCTCGAGCCAAACTGAAACGAGGCGAACCCAGCGTCGGCACCTGGCTGACATTGCCGGACCGGGTGTCGGCGCGCTTGATGGCCCGGGTCGGTTTCGACTGGCTCACCGTCGAACTGGAACATACACCCATAGATTTTGAAACCGCGGCGGACAGTTTCGCGCTCATCGCGGGCAACAATTGCGTGCCGCTCGCCCGGGTACCCTGGAATACGGGAGAAAACATCAAGCGCGTCCTCGATACCGGCGCTTACGGTATTGTTGTCCCGATGGTCAACTCGCGCGCCGAGGCCGAGGCTGCGGTTCGCGCCGCGCGCTATCAACCGCTCGGCGAACGCTCCATCGGCGGACAACTGCATGCGGCGAACTTCGACACCGACCCTGCCACCTACTACGCCCGCGCCAACGACGAGATTCTGGTCGTAGCGATGATCGAACACGTCAAAGCGATCGAAGCAGCGGAGGCGATTCTCAGTGTGCCCGGTCTCGACGTCGCCTTCATTGGCCCGAATGATTTGACCAATTCGATGGGCAAACGCCCGGTGTTCGACAGCGACGACAAGGAATTCAAAGACGCCGTCGCTCACGTGCTCAAAACAGCAAAAAGACACGGTGTTGCGCCCGGCATTCACGTGCTGGACGCCGACGCCGCGCAACGCCGGATCAAAGAAGGCTTTCAATTCATTGCCGTCACCAGCGAAGCCGGCATGATGCTGGCCAAGGCTGGTGAATTCGCCAAAACGCTCGGTCTCGGCGCGGGCAAAACCGTGGCGAAGTACTGATCATTTTTGCCGTAGCCGCCGACGTGAGTGCCCATGAAGCAATTCCACAACAAAGGGCGTGAAAATTTCCGGAAACTGTGCGTGCGTCCCCCTCTCCTGGGGGAGAGGGCTGGGGTGAGGGCGAGCGTTTTCCAATCGCATTTTCGGAGTAGGAGGCGGAATTGAGCGGCACAAGGTTCCGCCTCGTTACCTCGGCGGCTGCAACGCTGCAATGAAGATTGTTGTCCTGGATGGCTTCACGTTGAACCCCGGCGACTTGAGCTGGCACGAACTCAGGTCGCTTGGCCAATGCGAAATTTACGACCGCACGCCGCCGCGGGAAGTCGTCAACCGCTCCGCCGGTGCTGAAATTGTTTTGACCAATAAGACTCCGGTCACTCGCGAATCCATTTTCGCTTTATCGAATCTGAAGTACATCGGCGTACTGGCGACCGGTTACAACATCGTGGACATCGCCGCGGCGCGCGAACGAAACGTCGCCGTCACCAACGTCCCCACTTACGGCACGAAATCGGTCGCGCAACACACTTTCGCCTTGCTCTTGGAGTTGACGCAACATGCCGGCCATCACGCCCAGACGGCGCGCGACGGTCGTTGGACAAAAAGCCCCGATTTTTGTTACTGGGACTTTCCGCTGGTCGAACTGGACGGCTTGACAATGGGCATCGTTGGTTATGGCCGCATTGGAAAAGCAGTCGCCGACCTTGCGCTTGCTTTCGGCATGAAAGAACTGGTTGCGAGCGCTTCGCCCAGGAATGCGCCGGCAAACATCCAGTTCACCGATCTCGAAAATCTCTTTCGCCAGAGCGACGTCATCAGCCTGCACTGCCCGCTCACGCCCCAAACAAAGCATCTGGTGAACCAGGCACGACTGGCTTTAATGAAACGCTCAGCCTTTCTGCTCAACACCAGTCGCGGGCCGTTGATCGATGAACATGCTTTGACCGACGCGTTGAACGCCGGCCTCATTGCGGGTGCGGCTGTTGATGTTCTATCGATTGAGCCGCCGCCGGTCGATAATCCCTTGTTGCGCGCGAAGAATTGCTTGGTCACGCCCCACATCGCCTGGGCCACGCGCTCGGCCCGCTCGCGCCTGATGCAAATCGCGATCGCCAACGTGCGAGCCTTCATCACAGGCAAACCTGAAAACGTGGTGCTCCCCCTGAACTCGTAGCAGCCGACGTGAGGAGGCTCCGATCAATTTCGGATTTCGGATTTCGGATTTTGAAAAATGAGCCTCCTCACGTCGGCTGCTGCGGTTCAGGGGTTCACTGCGTGAAATAGTTTCGGGGAAATCTCTCTCCATTCAATGGTGGCCTTCAGGCCGGGTGAGGGGAATAGGTCCGTCACATCAGCTTGATGGTACTGTCGAATTGCGCCCCAGACGGGCCTATCCGCAGGAAATGATTCGACAACATTGCGGCGTTTCTGCTAACAACGCGGCGCAATCCCTCGAAAAACCATGAAAGAACAGCGCTGGCTGCGTATCATTCCGGTCGCCCTGATCATGTACACGATTTCGTACGTGGATCGTACCAACGTGGCGCTGGGGCTGGATCCGACCATTTCGACCATGATGAAAGACCTGTTCATGGACGACAGAATGAAGGGCGAGGCGGCGGGTATTTTCTTTCTGGGCTACGTGCTGTTTCAGATTCCGGGAGGGCACTTGGCCCACCACTGGAGCGCGAAAAAGTTGATCGCCATCCTGCTGGTGCTTTGGGGAATCTGCGCGGTGGGCTGCGGTCTGGCGACAACCGTGGGGCAGTTCAAGTTCATGCGCTTCCTGCTTGGTGTGGCAGAGAGCGGCGTTTTTCCGGCAACGCTTGTGCTGCTGGCCAACTGGTTCCCACGCTCAGAACGCGCGCGCGCGAATGCGTATTGGAATCTGTGCCAGCCGCTGGCGGTGGCGGGGTCCGCTCCGTTGACGGGCTGGCTGCTGGGCCGGTGGGGCAGGCAAATGATGCTGATCGCTGAAGGCGCCC
>QHPW01000310.1:0-20056 GCA_003219675.1 Verrucomicrobiota bacterium | reverse complement strand
CTCTGGCAGGCGTTCCTGCAGCCCGCGGTGTTCGTCATGTTGCCGATTTACTTTCTGCAAAACTGCGCGGCTTATGGCTGCAACACGTTTCTCACTGAAGGAATCAAGGGCGGCGGACATCAATTCACCGGATTTCAAACCGGCCTCCTGTTTGCGCTGCCGTACGCCGTTGCCGCCGTGGTGATGATTTTGAACTCGCGTCATTCCGACAAAACGCACGAGCGCCGGGGACATGTAGCGCTCGTTTACAGCATCAGCGGCGTGAGCCTGATCGTGAGTGTGCTGGTGAAGGAGCATTCCTTCTGGTTGTCCTACGCGTTCCTTTGCCTTGCCATTCCCGGTCCCTTCGCAGGGCTGGCGCCGTTCTGGGCCATTCCGGCAGAAACACTGCCGCGCAGCGTGATGGGCGCGGTCATGGGCCTGGTCAATGCCATTGGGAACGTGGGCGGCTATTACGGCCCGAAAATCTTCGGCATACTCAAGCAACAAACCCACAGCGTCGCAATTCCGTTCAGTGTGCTCGGTCTCGGGCTGTTGGTTGGGGCGGCGCTTTGCTTTCTCCTTCCCCGATCCCGAATCCAATCCTCGCCATAAACCGGTGGGGCGAGACTCCCTCGAGCCCTAATTTATGTCCTTTGGAGCACTTTGAGACAGGCGAGACGCGCTGTCCTACGTTGATTACCGCTGCACCCGCGCCCCGCCGCCTTTCATCAGTTTCTCAACCTCGTCCCTCGACGCCATCGAGGTGTCCCCCGGCGTGGTCATCGCCAGTGCCCCGTGCGCCGCGCCGTAATCCACCGCTTTCTGCGGATCGCCGGTCGTCATCAGGCCGTAGATGAAGCCCGAAGCGAAGCTGTCGCCGCCGCCGACGCGGTCGAGGATTTCAAGGTCGGGGTACTTGCGGCTTTCGTAAAATTTGCCGTCCGTCCAGGCGATGGCCGCCCAGTCGTTGATCGTTGCCGTCTTCGCCGCGCGCAGCGTCGTGGCCGTGGCCTTGAAATTCGGATACGTTTTCACCGCCGTTTCGATCATCTTCTTGAACGCGGTGACATCGATGTGGAGCAGGTTTTCGTCCGCGCCTTCGACTTTGAAGCCCAGGCAGGCCGTAAAATCCTCTTCGTTGCCGATCATCACGTCCACGTATCTGGCGATCTCCTGGTTGACCTCCTGCGCGCGGTTCTGGCCGCCGATGCTTTTCCAAAGCGACGGACGGTAGTTGAGGTCGTAGGAAACAATCGTGCCGTGTTGCTTGGCCTTCTTGACTGCTTCAATGACGAGTTGTGGCGTGGTGTCGCTGAGCGCGGCAAAGATGCCGCCGGTGTGCAGCCAGCGCGCTCCGGGCTTGCCGAAGATGTTGTCCCAGTCAAAATCGCCCGGCTTCAATTGCGAGGCTGCCGTGTTGCCGCGATCCGGGATGCCCACCGCCCCGCGCACGCCGAAGCCGCGTTCGGTAAAGTTCAGTCCGTTGCGCACCACGCGGCCGACGCCGTCGAACGGGACCCACCTGATGAACCCGGTATCAACGCCGCCTTGCAGAATGAAATCTTCGATGAGCCGGCCCACGTCGTTGTCGGCAAAGGCGGTGCAGACGGCGGTCTTGAAGCCAAAGCAGCGACGGAGTCCGCGGGCGACGTTGTATTCGCCGCCGCCTTCCCACACTTTGAACTCGCGCGCGCAGCGGACGCGGCCCTCGCCGGGATCGAGTCGGAGCATGATTTCTCCGAGCGCGATCATGTCATATTTGCAGGAGCCGGGAGGTTTGATGTTCAAAGCAGGCATGGTCGTGTATCCGTTAAATCGTTACAACGTTACAAGGTTACATACGTGAACCAGACTTCGAGGGGCGCATCTTGACGCTGCCCCCGGAGCGCCGGTCTCCGACCCGGCAGGTCTTCAAATGAAGCCCGAAACGCGCCGGATCGGCGATCGGCGCTCCGCTGTGCCAGTCGAATCAGGGGCAGTGTCAAGATGCGCCCGACTTCGAGTGAGCAGCCGGCCAAATTGCTCCAGATCCGCAGTCAGATAAACCGGAATGAATCGAAATCCGGCCGGAACGGGCGGCCAGATTGTGAAAATCAATTCGGAAACTCAACACATTTTTGAGAGCGGCTGGGAGTTTCACAGAGTGGGGCTCGCGGTGTTCAGCAGGCCGAAGCCCTGAAAGCCGGCGCGGTGAGGACACCGCGCCCTGCCGCAGGGAACCGGTTTTGGGCAATTTGTTCTGTCAGGAATCATACTGTTCTGACGTCCTCCGAGAATCGTCCTGCACAACACGGCGATACTCCTTTCGCAGCGCTTCGATTTCAGCGATCAACTCCCCATGCATGTGGGCCAGCCGTTTCGCCGCGAAGGGAGCGCGCACGAGAATGAGGGCGGTGTGAAGCGCGCCGGCGAACCGGCGCAGCCCGCGCAAGTAGTAGTGGGCCATCAGGCCCGCAAGCGGCAGCGACAGCGCATACCATAAACTCACCGGCCACCCGAACCAACGTTGGACCAGCCAGACGTAAAGGCAATAGAAGACGCCGAAACCGGCCGCTCCGACCAGCATGGAAACGTGCGGTGTTTGCGCTTTGCGCGCCCCGGGCTGCGTGAAGCGCGTCGCGACAAACCTGACGAGCGCACCCGGCAACAGCCGGTGCAACCAGCCGAACGCCGCCACCGGCGCCCCGAGCACCGCGAGTAACACCCAACTCAGACTGTGCGCGAGGGGACTCTTCCTGGCAGAGAACTGTTCCATCGCCTCGTCAGAAAGTTTCAACCGGCCGCACCATCGTTCGCATTCATTGAGCTTTCGGACAAACGTCTCAAACCGCTCGGGCAAAACCCGCTCCACCCACGAGACCGCGTCCGCGATCGTCCGCGTCAGCAACAGCTCCTCGGCCTGCGGTGAAAGCGGTTCCTTTACGACGAGGTTGCCGAGTCTGAGTCGCTCCAGATAAAGGCGCCTCACGGCAGCGACGATGCGGGCTTGTTCCAGTTTCGGCGTGTGGACGATGAGCGATTGCAGTTGGCGCTCAATTTCCTCACTCAATTTGTTGATGCACTCCTTTCGTCGAACGTCGTAGTCAGCGCAGAAATTCGCGATGTCCATCGGTTCGCCAAAATGAACCAGCACTTCGCTGCGATACCGTTCCTTGGCCGAATACGTCAGGCCGACCGGAGCGATTTTTAATCCGAGACTGCCGCCGTGGCGATGTTCCAGTTCCAGCGCCATGCGCGCCGCGCCGGTCCTGACTGTTTTCAGTTGCGAATCGTCGTAAGTGACGCCTTCGGGAAAAATGCCGACAGCTCCGCCTTGTTCAAGGATTTTGAAGCAAGCCTCGAACGTGTCCGCCACCGAGCGCATCGCGCGCGGATCGTCTTTCAACCGGTTGACCGGAATGATGCCACACTGCTTCAGCAGCCAGGCCAGCGGTTTGAAACGGAACAGTTGCACCGTGGCCACGAAGTGGACCTGCCGCGGAACCGACGTGCCGATCACGAACGCGTCCGTGACCGAGCCGGGGTGATTGGAAGCAAACAAAACCGCGCCCCTCGACGGAACGCGCTCACCGTGGAAAAGTTCAATCCGCCGAAAGTAAATGCCCAGCAAAATCCGAAGCAACGCCGCGACGGTGGCCGTCAGGCATTTTTCCAGAACTTTCATTCAGTCGGATGGTTCGAAAACACGCCGCGATCATTTGCGGGGCTGCAGAACCTCTTGCGTCCTCCGGCAGAGCCGCAGGTTCCCGACAGGACTCTGCCCGGGAAACCATCAGCCCTTCAATCCGATGAAGAGCAGAATCAGATCAATGACGAACAGCAACACAATCGTCGCTTCGAGCATCAGCATCCAGCGGTTGGTCTGATCGTGCTGGAGCAACTGGTAAAGATTGGCCAGGGTCTTGAGCTTTTCGTCGATGGTCCGGTGCCAGTCCCCGAGGTGGAACCGGGCCGAAATATTTTCGTATATTCGCGCCAGGTGCCAATCCCCGAAGAACTTCGTAATGTTGGAGAGCTCGTCGCTTAGCCGCGCGAGGTCAACGCGAATCTCGCGCAACTCGCGCCGCACGTCGCCTTTGCGGCGCAACGGTTGCTCGCCCAGATCGCGATAAGACCGTTCCAGCGCCTCATCCAGGATGCGGTCGTAAGCCTCCAGCTCCGCCAACTGCAGATTGGCCAGCTCCATGACATAAAGTGTCTCGTCGAAATTTTGCGGCTCGTCCATGATCAATGCGGCGTCCCAGTCAACGACGACCAGATCGTGCTCGTAGTAAGTGAGGTAGCGGCCGGTGGATTCGTCGGCCTCCTGCCTGGAAAGGTGGTCAATATCCGGCTCCTGCGTCAGCAGCGCAGCGACTTCGCGGCGGTGGACTTTCAGCCAGTCCTCGGCGCCGAGCGCTGTGCCCTCTTTGGTCCGCAGCGGTGATTCGATGCAAAACACCGTGTAGGCTTCTTCTTCGGCCAGCTGCGCGATTGGACGCACGAGGTAAGGTGACAATTCGCGACACACTTCTTCGGCCAGGTGCCGGACTTCGTGGTGCAACGCGCCGTTGCTGAACTGCAGATCATGATAGACCACGAGGTCTTCAATGCACGCGACTTCGAACGGCACCCGCACCGTGATGCTGACGGCCCCGACGGGCAGCAGTTTAACCACCCGATCCAAGCGCACCGGACCCCGCGGGCCGATGCGTTCCAGCGGCGGCAGCCGGAGCATCTGCGGCCGATAAAAGAAAAGTTGCCTGGGACTGCGTTTGCTCGCGTCCACAGAAAACTGGGCCAACGGATGGCCGAGCAACTCCCGGATCGGCAACCGGGCCATTTCGTAGGCCACATCGAAGGCGTAAATGTAAACCACCTCGCCGGCATAGCGGTTCACCAAATTCGATACGACCGGGCGCGGTGATTTTTCAGGATGTTGGACCAGCGAGACCATAAACCTGGACTAAATTACGCCATCGTCCGGGAGGTGTCCATCGAACCGGGCAACTTATTGAGTCGCCAGAGCTTAACCCGCGGCGCTGCGACGGATCTGCGCGCGCGTTTTGGGCTTGCATCAGGCAGGGCAGTCGATCGAGTCGAATCGTCCGTGCCCTCGCAGCGACTCCACGATTTGGGCAGCCGAGAACCGGTCCCGACCCGTCTCAGGGGGCATATGGCAGGCGAGTTGCTTGATACCAAAAGGGCTGAACAGACGGCTGCGTCCGTATCGAAACAGGACACTTATTGCCGATGGGCTCTTCTGTTTCAGCCACAAGGCGCAGTTGCGCGCGGAAAACTGAACCAATGCTTTCCGTCCAAATACACGAAGACGATTTATGACGATTCACCAGGCCGAGCAGTTCATCCGGGATTATCAAAAGGTTCTTGCAGACGACACCAAACGAGGAAGCCGACGCGACCCTTCCTTGTTGCCCGCGCCAAAGGAACAGATCATCAAGTCCATCAAACTGCAGATCGCCCAGCTTTTCTACCTCAATTCCCACACCAACGAGGACTTCCTCAGGCCCCTGATCAACGCGGCCGTGTTCATCGACAGCTTTAGTGAACTGCCGTTGGAGACTTCGGATTTCATTGAATCCATGCACCGTCGCCGCCACGAAATGGACTCCTTTTATCTCGAGTTGATCAAACTGGACCGCACCGACTCTTTTTACTGGCAGCGAATTTTCACCATGCTCGGCATCAGTTCGGAAACCAGAAAAACCTCTTTCCTTGAGGGCATGAAGCAGCGCCTTGGAATCGGTTCCAGGGCCGGCTTCCCCGGAACGGACGATCTCACCGGCCGCCGTCCGGTCGGCCGGCTGACGATTGACTAGACTCCATCCCGGCACAGGCGTTCGGATATTTTCCGGCAGATCTGCTGAGCCGCGTTTGGGTGACCCAGTTCCCTGGCCGAACGGCCCATTGACTTGAGTTTCCTGGAGCCGATCAGTTGGTCCAGCCTGAACGGCACGTCTTCAATTCGATTCACCTTCGCCGCCGCGCCGCGTTCCAGCAGAAAATCGCTGTTCGCCGCCTCCTGTCCGGGAATGGGATCGAGAATGAACAACGGCTTGCCCATCGCCAGCGCCTCCGAAGTCGTCAATCCTCCCGGCTTTGTGATAATCAGGTCCGCCACCGCCATCAGCTGGTGCATGTTCGTCACGAAACCCAGCACGCGCGTTGGATGCCGAAAATCTCCGCAGGCCAGATCACGGCGCAGTTTCTCGTTTCGTCCGGCAACAACCAGGGTCTGAAAATCGCGCTCTACCTTGTCGAGCGCCGAAAGGATTTTCGCCACCGGCCCCATTCCAAATCCCCCGCCCAGGACGAGCAACACCGGAAGGTCATCGCGCAATCCGTAATTTTTTCGCACCTCGCGGGCGTCGAAGCGGCCCGAGAATTTCGCCGCGATGGGGATGCCGGTCACCACCACATTCTCCGCCGCCGCACCGCGCGCCACGAGACTTGCTTTCGTTTCCTCCGCCGCAACGCAATACAAGTCCACCGCCGGCTCCATCCAGAGCGCGTGCGCCTCGAAGTCCGTGACCACGCAGATCGTCAGCGGGTTGAACCCCTTCCTTTCCAGGTGGGCCATGATTCCCACCGGCAGGTAATGCGTGCAAATCACCGCATCCGGCTGAAATGCCCTCAGATACTTCACAAATTTCTTGTTGCTGCGCCCGGCAAACCCGCGTCGAAGCCGCCCCACCTTCCGCAGCAACTTCGGGTTGTCCGTCTTTTTGAAAACCATGCCCCACAACTCCGGCGCGTGCTCCACCAGTTTCACGTAACCCTGGGCATAAACCTTTCGTTGCAGCCGCGAAACGAAATCCAGCAGATCCACCTTCTCCACCGAATCCTCCGGTCGCAGCGTTCGCCATGCCTCCTCCAGCGCCGCTGCCGCCTGCAAATGCCCCGCCCCCGCCGTCACCGTCGCGATCAAGATGCGCATGTTGAATTTGAAGTGATGGCGGAATGATTAACCGACTCCGGCGACGGAGAACAGTAAAACTTGAATTCCTGTTTCGGCATGGGTGCGCGGCGCGGATGGAGCGGACGCGGGTGTTTCAGTCCGTGGAAACGACCCGGAGAATTATTTTTCCGATGTGCGACCCGGTTTCCATGAGTCGATGCGCTTCCGCCGCCGACGCGAGCGGAAAGGTTGCGTGAATGACAGGCCGCACCTGGCCGCTCTCGATGAGCGGCCAGACTTCCTTGCACACCGCGCGAGCGATGGCGCCCTTTTCCTCGACGCTGCGCGGACGGAGCGTCGAGCCGCTGACCCTCAACCGCCGTTGCATGATCGACATCAGATTGATCTCCGCCCGCGCGCCTTTGAGGAACGCAATCTGAACCAGGCGGCCTTCCACAGCAAGGGAATCCATGTTGCGTGGGAAGTAATCACCGCCGACCATGTCCAGAATCACGTCCACTCCACGCCCGCCGGTCAGTTCGCGGACGACCTGGACGAAATCCTCGGTGCGATAGTTGATGGCGCGCTCGGCGCCGAGCTGCTCGCACGTCTTGCATTTCTCCGGCGAACCAGCCGTGGCAAACACGCGCGCACCGCGGGCCCGTGCCAGTTGAATCGCCGTGGTGCCAATGCCACTGGAACCGCCATGAACCAGGAAGCTCTCACCAGCGGCGAGGCGTCCGCGTTCGAAGACGTTGGTCCACACCGTAAAAAAGGTTTCCGGAATGCCCGCTGCCTGGACAAAATCGAGCCCGCGAGGGATCGGCAGGCACTGCGGTGTCGGCGCAACACAGTACTCGGCGTAGCCGCCCCCGGCCACCAGCGCGCAGACGCTCTCCCCTACGCCAGGGGAAGTGACGTTCTCGCCGATGCCGACGATTACACCGGCCACCTCCAATCCGGGAATGTCTGACGCGCCGGGCGGCGGCGGATAGTGGCCCTGACGCTGCATCACATCCGGCCGGTTCACGCCGGCAGCCGTCACTCGAATCAACACCTCGCCGACCCCTGGTTTCGGCGTCGGGCGCCGGGCCAGCCGAAGGACTTCCGGACCGCCTGCCGCGACAATCTCGATTGCCGCCATCGTAGTCGGAATCCTCGCGTTCATTGCCTGCGTTAAAATACTCCGCTCAGTATGCAGTAGATAGACTTAGCCGAGCAATCCCCCAGGGAACCCACAGGGCGGCGCGGTGAGGACACCACGCCCTACCATCGGTCTTTTTTGGGGAGGTTCCTTTTGCCAATCCAGGCATTTTCACTTGCACCGCCTGTTATGTCCATGTCCCCAGCGACTTCAACTGCTCCGTCGCTCGCTTTGCCCAATTTTTATTCGCCGCCGGACTGGCCGGGCTGGGGTGAAGGATTTTCCCGATTCTAACCGGCGCGCCCGCAAAAACCTGCCTGGCCCGCTTCTCCGCGAAGTCGCCGACGCCAATCAACCATTCCGGCTGCAGTATTTCACCCACGCGACGAAGGTGCTGATCACAGGCCTCAAGGAGCGAAGCCGATTGCGACGCGGGCAATAATTGATCACAAAATGGTCGGCAAAAAAATTGTCCGCGACACCGAAGCGTTCGGCAAAGAGTCCCCAGAGCCGCTTGCCGCTGACTTCGGAGCGTTCGCAGCCAAAGCCTTCGACCCTGCGCCTGGGATGTTCACGGTGTGGCCTGCCGATCCGCTCTTCGATCTTCATCCAGTCGCGTACAGCATTGATTTCTCCAAATGGCACGCCTGTCTGCACCATGCCGTAGGGTCCAGGGTTCATGCCGAGGAACACGACTCGCTTGAGGCTGTCGCCGTATTCGCGCAGATACGCCTCATGCGCGCTCCATGCGTAATCGAGCGGATTGTAACTGTGTGAAACCGGAGTTTTGAATTTCATACGCTCGATGGCAGCGCAAAGTTCGCGTGCGGCGCGGATCATTCGGTCCGCGATGGAGTGGACAGGCATAGGAATGTCGATGGTCGGACCGCCTTCTCTTGATCTGTATCTGGAATGCGGCCGAGGCCGGAACTCCAAACCTGCGCGGAAAAGGTCGGCAGCCTACTTCGCCATCACGACCTCGATCGTCTCTTCGCGGGCGTGAGGCTGGTCTTCTTCTTCTTCCACCGGCGCGGGCGCAAGCGGGTCCAGCGGATGCTCGGCCGCCTTTTCCTCGGCCTTGTGGAATTTGACGCTGACGATCTTGCTGACCCCCTGCTCTTCCATGGTCACACCGTAGAGCACGTTGGCCATGCCGATGGTGCGCTTGTTGTGCGTGATGATGACGAATTGCGAGTGGGCCAGGAAACGCTGCAGGATCCGAATAAAGCGATTGATGTTCGATTCGTCCAGCGGCGCGTCGAGCTCGTCGAGCACGCAGAAGGGACTCGGTTTGACCTGATAAATGGCAAACAGCAGGGACACCGCGGTCATGGTTTGCTCGCCGCCGGAAAGCAGCGAGATGGTTTGCAACTGTTTGCCCGGCGGCCGCGCCACGATGTCAATGCCGCTTTCCAGCACATCGCCTTCGTCCACCAGCAGCAGGTCGGCCTTCCCGCCCCCGAACACCTCGACGAACATTGCGCGGAAATTCTCCCGGATCTTGTTGAAAGTGTCCGTGAACATCTCCTTTGTCTGTGTGTTGATGCGATGGATCACTTCAAGCAATCGCTGCTTCGCCTGAACCAGATCGTCATTTTGCCTCGTCAGGAATTGATAGCGCTGCTCCGTCTCTTCATATTCGTCGATCGCGACGAGATTGACCGGCCCCATTTCGTCGATGCGCTTCTGCAATGCTGTCACCTGCTCCACCACCGCGTTCCAGTCGGTGGAAGCGCCGCTGGCGGCCATTTCTTCGGGTGTCAATGTCCTGACCCTGGCCGGGCCCTCGTCGGCAATGGTGAGGGTGATGCACTCGCTGCGAACAGCGTCGAGATTGACCTGATATTTCTGATGAATCCGCTCGCGCAGGTTTTGCACCGACATGTTTTTCTGCGCCAGTTCGACTTCAAACGCGCCGCGTCGATTCTGTAACTCGGTCACGCGCCGGCGCTGTTCGCGCAGCTCTTCCTCGCGGCCGGTGGTGTCACGCTCAAGGGAGTCCCGCTGCGCCATCAGGTCCGCGGTCTGCCCGCTCGCCTGCTCGCGCGCCTGCTGCAAGCGGTCCATCGCCTGGCGCGATTCTTCAATCTCCGTATCGGCCTGCGACGTTGTTCCAGCGGCTGCTTCTGCTTGCGGAAGGAGTCCGCCAATTGTTCCTCCGCCGCCAGCGCAACCCTGGTTTCGGCCAACACAGCGTTGGCGCTTTCACGCTGCTGACGCAGCGATTCAAGACCGGCGCTCAACTGGTTCAACTGCCGCTGCAACTCCCGCTCGCGGCTCTCGAGTTCCGCCACCTGCGCCGCCAGCGCTGCGCGTTTTTGCTGCCCTTCGTGTTCCTGGGTCGCGAGGCTTTGGATCTCGTAAACGACGGTGTCCACTTTCTCGTGCAGCACGCGCCGGGATTTGTGCAGCGCATTGAACTCGCCTTCGCGCGTGGCAATGTCCACCTCCCGCGCGCGCAACTCGCTCTGCGCCTGCTGCAGGCCGTCCTGCAACGCGGTCCGTTCGCCCAACACCGCGCCTTTGCGGCGGCTCGTGTCATTGATCTGGTCCTGCAACCTGGCCAGGCAGGTCTGCAGCTCGAGAATCTGGTTTTTCCGGCCGAGAATGGACGACGGCGCTTTGCATGAACCGTTGCCATTCACGTATCCGCCGGTGTAAACGCCGTGTCGGCTCAACAATTCCCCCGCCATCGTCACCAGATCGGCCGCGCCTCCCGTTTCCCGCCAGGCTGCGGTGGCCGCTGCAAGGTCCGTCACGATAAAAGTGCGTCCGAGCAAACCCTTCAACAGCGGTTGAACCGCGCCATCGGCTTCGACGATGGCCATGGCGTGGACAGCGCTTTGCATTGGCGTGGTCGCGCCGCCGCCAGCGGGTTGAAGGCCCGGGAGTTGATCTGCGGCCGAAATCGTCGTGTCAAACGACCGGCTGAGCCCAAGCGCCGCAACGCTGGCCCGGCCCTTTTTATTCGCGTCCAGGTCGCTCAGGATTTGCTGCGCGAACTCCGGTTCTTCAGTCAGGACAAGCTGCAGGTGATGGCCGAGCGCCGTTTCAATCGCCGGCACGTATCGATCGGGCACGCGGATCCGGTCGGCCAGCGAGCCAAGCACCTTCTCGGTCTGTTTCAACGCCGCCAGTGTTCCCGCGCCGAATCCCTCATGCTCCGCCTGCAACTGTTCGAGGACGTTGAGCCGGGATTTCTTTTCCGCCTGCTCTCGCAACAGTCCGTCCAGCACCCGGGACAATTCATTGATCTGGTCCTGCATTCCATGCAGACGGTGCTGGCGCTCTTCGATCGTGCCGCGCTGCTTTTGAGCGTCAAGCCTCTCGGCTTCCACGTTCGCGGCGAATTCGCCCAATCTCCGTTCAAGCCCCGCGCATTCCTCATCGAGCTGGACCTTCTCGGCGGAAAGCTTTTCCAGCCGGACAACATTGCCCTGTTTCTGCAAATCGAGAGCGTTGATTTCGTTGCGGACGCGCGTGAGTTGTTGGACGGCGGCGAAAAGGTCCGATTGCGATTGGCGCAACGTCTCCTGCTGCCTGATCAGTTCGTTTTCGACCGAGCTCAAATCCTCCCGCCTGGACTTGAGCGTCTGGCAATGCTGTTCCAGCGCGCGGGTCGAAGCCGCCAGTTTTCCGCCGGCGGCGGCCAGCTCCTGCTCCGCCGCCAAACGTCGTTCTTCCGCCTGCGCAATGTCGTTCAACGCGTTGCCGTGTTGCTTCTGGATTTCGACCAATCGCTCCTGGTTGAATTCAATCCGGCTCTCATGCCGATCCACGTCGCTTTTCAGCTCCACTCCGCGCCGCTGCGATTCGCTGATTTGGTGCTCCAGTTCCGTCAAGCGTTCGCGGAGTTGCCCGACTGCGCTTTCGTCGCGCATTACATTTTCGGAACAGCTCTCGATTTCGATTCGAAGTTTTTCGACCGCACCCTGTCGCTCGCCGATCTCCGCCTGAAGCACGTCGAATTGATGGCGCGCAACCTGCGTGTCCAGATGCTGCAACTGGATCATGATCTGTTTGTAGCGGCGCGCCTTGCCGGCCTGGCGTTGGAGCGAACCGATTTGTCGCTTCACTTCACGAATCAAGTCGCCGACGCGCAATAGATTTTGCTCGGTGTATTCGAGTTTGCGCAGCGCCTCGCGCTTTTGCGCTTTGAACTTCGTAATGCCGGCGGCTTCCTCGAAAACCATCCGCCGATCCTCCGGTTTGCTGGAGAGGATCTGCGTGATGCTGCCCTGCGCCATGATGCTGTAGCTGGTGCGCCCGACACCCGTGCCCATGAAAAGCTGTTGAATATCCTTCAAGCGGCAGGGTGTCCGGTTGATGAAGTATTCGCTGCCGCCGTCACGGAAAACCCTCCGCGTGAGGGTGAGCTCGTTGTAAGCCAGTTCGACCCCCGCCGCCGTCAACTGCTCCGCGTCCACATCCCCGATGCTCAACGACACCTCGGCCATACTCAGCGGCTTGCGACCGTCGGTGCCGTTGAAGATCACGTCGGCCATCTCACCGCCGCGCAGCGCCCTGGCCGATTGCTCGCCCAGAACCCAGCGGATGGCGTCGGCGACGTTGGATTTGCCGCAGCCGTTCGGCCCGACAACCGCCGTGATTCCAGGCTGAAAATTCAGCGACGTCTTGTCGGCAAACGACTTGAAGCCGAGCAGGGTCAGGTTTTTCAGATACATATTTTGGCCAAAGTAACGACAAACCGGCTTGTAATGTAAAGCCTAAAAACCACAACATATCGGGGTAAGGCCTGGGCGAGGACCCAACTAATGGAGGCTAAAAGTTTTTCGGCTAAAGCCGACCGGCCGGATTTTACGCGGCCAGCACCAATTTCGACATTCCGAATATAAACGAGTTAGAACAAAACTCGACACAAATTTTATCCAGGCCTAAAGTCGCCTCAGTTCTCCAGCGAATGATTGAGGCCACCCACCTGACCAAGGTTTTCAGCGACCGGAAGCGTGGCGACATTCGGGCGGTTGATGGGGTTGACTTCCGCTGCCAACCCGGTGGAATCTATGGACTGCTCGGCGCCAATGGCGCGGGGAAAACCACGACGCTTCGATTGCTGGCGACGATTCTTCAACCCACCAGCGGCACGGCTCGTGTTTGCGGGTTCGATATTCGCGAACAACCGGAAATAGTCCGGGCCCACGTTGGCTTTCTTTCCACGGCTACCGCTCTGTATGGTCGCCTGACGGCTCGCGAAACGGTCGAATATTTTGGCCGCCTGAACGGTTTGACCGGGGACAAACTTCGCCGGCGGGTCGAAGAATTGTTTGCGCTGCTTGAAATCGGCGCATTTGCCGATCGCCGCTGCGACAAACTGTCGACCGGCATGAAACAGAGGGTTTCCATAGCGCGAACGCTGGTGCACGACCCGCCGGTGATGATTTTCGACGAACCCACTCTCGGCCTCGACGTGATGGCGGCCAGAACGATCGTCGGTTTTATTCGCGATTGTCGTTCGCACGGCAAGACGGTGATTTTTTCGAGCCATGTGATGAGCGAAGTCCAGAAGCTCTGCGACCACGTCGGGATCATTCACCAGGGCAAATTGCTCGCTCAAGGAACGCTCGCCGAACTGCGTCAGCGCACCGGCCAGGCGGATTTGGAGGAAATCTTCGTTCAGACGGTGGAGGTGGCGTCATGAACCCGGCCAGCATTGGCGTCATTTATCGGAAGGAATTGACTGACACCCTCCGCGACCGGCGGACGATCCTTTCAACCATTGTCCTCCCGATTCTGATGTTTCCGGTGCTGACACTCGGGTTTGGTTTTGTGGCGGCCAAGTCGATGCAGAAAGTGCAGCGGGAAGGCTCCACAATCATGCTGCTGGGCGAAACCAACGCACCGACGCTGGCGGAAACGGTCCGTAAAACCGAAGGCATCAGGATCATTCCCGCGTCCGAAGATTATGCCATGCGGATAGGCGACAAGAAACTCCATGCCGCGCTGGAATTCCCATCCCAATTCGAAGCGGACGTGAACGCGAACAGACAGCAGGTGGTGAAGATTTACAACTTCGCCGGCGAAACGCGGTCGCAGGTCGCCGTTTCCCTTTTGAGGCGCATTCTCGGTGGCTATCGAGACCAGCTCGTCGAGGCGCGCCTGATGCAAAACGGCCTCTCGAAGGAGGTGTTGAGGCCCTTTGAAAGCAAGGAGGAAAACGTCGCCCCGCCGGAAAAGGTTGGCGGCAACGCCATCGGCGGACTTTTCCCCTACCTGATCATCTTTCTTTGTTTCATGGGCGCGCTGGCGCCGGCGATTGACCTGACTGTCGGCGAGAAAGAACGAGGAACGATTGAAACCATCCTGGCCTCGCCGGTGAATGGTGTTCACCGCTTCCATTGTCACTGCGGCGGTGTCGCTCGCCTCCTTCGCGCTCACTTTTTCGCTTCCGTTTCTGGCCGCAATGGAGTTCTCCAGGAAAGGCCAGGTCCCATTTGACATCAGCGTGACGGGAGTCGCCGCCGTGTTGTTCATGATGTTGCCGCTGACAATCATGTTCGCCGCGGTGCTGATGACGATCTCCGTGTGGTCGAAGACGAGCAAGGAAGCAAACAGTTATGTCGCGCCATTGATGCTGCTGGTGTTGATGCCGGCGATGGCGGCTTTGGTCCCCGGTTTCGACCTCAATGCCAGACTGGCGCTGATCCCGGTTCTCAACGTCAGCCTGGTATCCCGGGAAGTGTTGACCGGCAATTATCCGTGGCTCCTGATTCTGTTGGTCTTTGGCTCCTCGTGTGCTTACGCCGCGTCCGCGTTGAGTCTGGTAGTGGCAGCGTTCAAGCGTGAGTCGATCCTGTTCCGCACCTGAGTTCCCGCCCGGCGAAGTTCCGTCACTTGAAACGGTCCTCTTTCAACGCTTTGACGATGGCGCGCTTCACCTCCAAAGGATCGATGGCGTCCTGGTGTTGGTAGAGCACTTCGCCGTCCGGCCCGAGTAAAACCGTATAGGGCAGCGCCCCGTTCCACTTGGGATCAAACGCTTCCATGAGTTTGTACTTGTCCGTTTCACCAAACAGCAGGTTCCGGCACGAGGCCTGGTTCTTTTTCAGAAAAGCCACCACTTCTCTCTTTTCGTCGGGATAATTTGCTGAAACTGTGACCAGTTCAAAGGCGCGATGCCGATACATGCGGTCGAGGGTAATCAGGTCGGGAAACTCGGTGATGCACGGCCCACACCACGTCGCCCAGAAGTTAACCAGTCGCAGTTTTCCGGAACCGTTCCTACGCAGCGATCTTAGGCCGTCCGCGTCCACAAGCTCGGCATCGACTGGTTCCGCCGCAAGTCTTGCCATGTATCGATTGACCTCTTCCTCCTTCCCCGCCCATTTGATCGAGCAACCGAACGACTGGGTTTGCTTGACCGGCAGTTCGCGTCCCGCCAGCAGCGCCTCGATCGCGTTGCGCAAATCGCGGACTTTAACGAATTCAGGCCGTTCGCTGTCGTCCACGCGTCCCACATAACGAAGCTTGCGTTCTTTATCGAAAACAAAGGCGTGCGGCGTTGCCACCGGACCGTACGCTCGCGAAACATCTTCTTTAGCGCCATCGTAGAGGTATGGAAAATTGAATTTCTTATACTGCGCGCGGACTTTCATCTCCTGGAACGAATCGCTCAAGTCTGTGTAGCCAAGCTCATCCAAACGCACCGACTTGGGATCGTTTGTATTGATTGCCACGAGCGCGACCCCCTTCTTTCTATATTCGCTCACGACCTGCTTCAACCGTTCTTCGTAATATTGTGCTGTCGGGCAATGATTGCAGGTAAAAACGATGACCAGGACGTCGGCCTTTCTGAAATCCTTCAGTGAATATTTCTTGCCATCCACGCCCGGCAACCTGAAGTCCGGCGCGGTGGCGCCGAGCGGAAGAGTTTCTACCGCGCGGATGTCGGCGGCTGAAATCCGAGCGGCGGCCAGCAGAGCGATCACGACAGGGCGGACTGTTTTCATAGGCGGCGGTTCGGTCGGGAATTATACTGGAGGATTTTGCGCGATCGCCCTGGTGGAAACAATCAGATTCTCCAGCCAGGGACCAGTAGCAGCGGAACAGCAACAAAGCGTACCAGACGGTGTCAGCCATGGGTTGAATGCCAAACCAAATGCACGACGCAAAAGTCGCGGAGGCTCCCTGGACGCGGGTCAGCGAAGACCCAGGTCTTTCATAAGCTGGCGGTAGTCTTCCTCAACCGTGGAGGCGATTTCCTCACCCCACTGGTAATGCCCTTCGTCGAGATCACAACGAAGGGCTTCCAGTCGTTGAGCGTCCAGTTGGGCCAAGGGTTTGACCTCCGGAGCAACATCGGAACCGGCCTCCTCCCGGTGCTGCGCCGGTCCGGTCGAGTTGGGGGTCATACACGCGTCCTTCCCAAAAATGTCACTCCGTTTCAAACCGGAAGGTTCATCCCTCCATCCCTGCTGTGCTCCACCTTTCAATGAAGCAGCAAAACCTCTCTTTTATACGAGTTTCAACCACACTCCGCAACGGCAAGATATTCAGAAGTTATTATCACCTTGTTCACTGAGGTAACCGCTCTACAAACCGCGAATTCCCTCACCCCGGCATCAACCCGCGCTTACGCTGGAGATGACGGGCTGCCGCCCGTCCTGCGAGTCGCCGCTGCAGGCGGAATGGATTCGATCTGCCCCAGCACGGCCTTCTCAGGTTCCTTGGCCGAATTCCAATCGTACACGATCTCCAACGCAGCTTCGAAATCCGCGCGAGGAACTTCAATTCGGACGCCTGCGCTGACTCGCGCGAAATCCAGATCCTCGTCGAGTTTTGATTCGCTGTGCATTTCCGCCTGGATACCGGCCACAACCAGACGCTGTTTCAACGGCTCGGCTTCGGTGAGCGAATTGAATACAGCGACAGTAACGTTTTTCATAGGATTGAGGCACTTTACTCTCCAACTGCCAAAAGGCAACCGACAAAAAAATCTTTCTTCACTCAAAGATTTGTTGGCCATCTTGACACGCTCTGATAAAAGGGAAGTGTTCCAAAAGCGACAACTCCAGGATCAGCCAACTCGATTCATGCAAACATATCAACCCGGTGACATCCGAAACTTCGCCATCCTCGGCCATGCGTCATCCGGCAAAACAATGCTGAGCGAAGCCATGCTGGTTTGCGGCGGCGTCATCCACCGGATGGGCGGCATCCTCAACGGCACGACTGTCTCCGATTATCACGTGAGCGAACAGCAACGCCAGATCTCCGTCCACGCCTCCCTCCTTCACACCGAATGGCTGGGAAAAAAATTCAACATCATCGACACGCCCGGCTATCTCGACTTCATCAGCGAAGGGCTGGGCGCGCTGCGGGTGGGCGACTTCGCGCTGGTCGTCGTCCACGCCAACCACGGCGTCGGCGTCGGCACGGACCAGGTCTGGAGTTACTCCACGCAATACGGCATCCCCAGGATGATTGTGATAAACGCCATGGACAAGGAACAGGCGAATTTCGAAAAAGTTCTGGCGCATTGCCGCGACCACTTCGGCGAACGCGTTTTCCCGATGAACTGGCCGATCAATCCCGGCCCGGGCTTCAACACCGTCCTCGATGTCATGCGCAACGAGATCGTCAGCTACCAGAAGGATTTGAGCGGAAAGTTCCAGGAAGCGCCCGCGACCGGCGAATGGGCGAACAAAGTCAACCAACTCCACAAGCAGTTGATCGAGTACATCGCCGAATCCGACGATTCATTGCTCGAAAAATTCTTCGACCAGGGCAGCCTGAGCGAAGACGAGCTGCGCGCCGGCGTTCACGCGGCCGTGCAGAAGCAGTCGTTCATTCCGGTGTTCTGCGCGTCCGGCGAAACAAACATCGGCGTCGCGCGCCTCATGGACTTCATCGCCAAATACGGTTCGTCGCCGGTGGACCGCGAAAAAGTCAAGGCCGCCGACGCCAACGGCAACGAGAAGCAAGTGTCCCTCTCCGGTCCCGATCCGGTCCTGTATGTGTTCAAGACCATGAGCGAGGCGCAGTTTGGCGAACTCTCCTTTTTCCGCCTTTATTCCGGATCGGTAAAAGTCGGGACCGAGCTTTACAACAGCGACCGCCGCATCACCGAAAAGGTCGGCCAGATTTACATCCTCAACGGCAAGAACCGCACGCCGGTCAATAGCCTCAACGCCGGCGACATCGGGGCGGTCGTCAAACTGAAGGACACACACACCGGCAACACGCTGTGCAGCCCGCGCATGATCGTCACGTTGCCCAAAGTGGTGTACCCGAAGTCCAACGTGCACGCCGCGCTCAAGCTGAATTCCAAAGGCGACGAGGACAAAATCGCGACCGGCCTGGCCGCGCTGCACGAGGAAGACCCCACCTTCCTCTATCACGTGGACTCCGAGTTGCACCAGACGGTGATGTCCGCCCAGGGCGATTTGCACCTGGCCGTGCTTACCGACCGGTTGAAACGCCGCTACAAGGTCGAGATTGAACTGATCCCGCCACGGATACCGTTTCGCGAGACCATCAAAGGCCGGGCCGAATCGAAGTATCGCCACAAAAAACAGACCGGCGGCGCCGGCCAGTTCGCCGAAGTCTGGATGCGCATCGAACCCAAACCAAACTCTCTCCGGGCAGAATGTGGACCGTGTTTATGTCCCGTCCGTCGAGAAAGGTGTCATGTCCGCCTGCACGGAAGGCATCCTGGCCGGCTATCGCGTCGTGGATTTGAAGATTGATTTCTACGACGGCAAGATGCACCCGGTGGATTCCAACGACATTTCGTTTCAAATCGCCGGCAAGGAAGCCTTCAAGGAAGCGTTCGCGAACGCCCGGCCCGGTTTGCTCGAACCGATCTACAATCTCGAAATCAAAATCCCCGAAGACGCCCTCGGCAAAGTCATCGGCGACCTCTCCAGCCGCCGCGGAAAAATTCTTGGCATGGACACCGACAGCTCTTTTCAGGTCGTCAAAGCGCAGGTCCCGGCGATGGAACTTTACCACTACGCCACCACGGTTCGCTCGCTGACCGGCGGGCGCGGCATCCATACCGAGGAATTCAGCCATTACGAGGAAATGCCGCGCGAGCTGGAACAAAAGGTCATCGCCGAAAGCAAAAGCCGGAAACAGGCGGAGCATTGAAAATCCGGCAAAATCGCTTCACTTCGATTCGGCCCGCGTTGGTTTTCGCCGAACTTCAGTCAACGGTCCTATCGGATCTTCGTTGGGGATGGACAAGAAATTTTTCGTGACGCGATAAAGCATGATCGCGGAAATCACAGCCAAGCCGACACAAATCCAGAAGAGGAAGAAACCGATGATGCCGACGAGTCCGCCGGTCCCTTCCAAGCCTTTTTTGAGAATTGAAAGGCTGAAGGCGACCATTGTCACCAGGACTGGAAAGAAAATCAGCCAAATCCCCACCACGACGATGAACTTGGGACGGCCCTGAACCGCCTGCCTGTAAGCGAAACCTTCTGCGTAAGCCGTCTCCAACGGGCCGATCGTGGAAATGAAACCAATCGGCGCGCCGCAACGTCTGCAAAACGCCACGTCCGGGACATTGAACGTATGACAGGTCGTGCATACAACGGTTTCGCCGGAATTGGGCAGTTCTGGAATTGAATCCTCCGGCGTAAAGACTGCCTCCGTATCTTCTTCATCCTTCTTAGAAGGCGGTTGAACAGCCTGCGGGGGAACGGGCGCCACAAATTCTGACGTGCCACACTCGCGGCATTGCGTCGCCTGGTTGTCATTTTCCCGTCCGCAGTATGCGCACTTTTTCATGAGTCCCTGGGACAGCAAGGCACAATGACTGAAACGCATCGCCCTGCCCGGTGCCCGGACGGTTCGCCGCCGTTCAAATAGTCGTTATCGAGACAACTTCGACGACGTATTCGCCTTTCTTGTATCTCAAGCACAGCAGACTCAAAGCCAGGGTTAGCGGTTACCGTTTTTCGTCCGCCGGACTCGAGTCTCCTGATTTCCCGGGGCCGAACATTTTAACGGCGAACGTCATCCCCATGCGCTGCATCTGGAGCTGGCCGGATTGATGGGCCGCCAAG
>QHPW01000305.1:2835-6768 GCA_003219675.1 Verrucomicrobiota bacterium | reverse complement strand
CGCCTTCGAGCTTGCCGGCGCCGGGTAAGGCGGATTCGTGTAAGCCTTCGGTGCCGTTTCTTTCAGATTCGCGGGCACGTCCGCGTTGACCTCGCCGAGTGCCCATTTGATACCACCGGCCAGGATGTCCTGAAAGGACGGGATCGGTCCACACGTCTTCCCGATGGCCCATCGCGCTGTACCACACGCGTCCCCTTCCCTCCTTGCGCGCCCAGGTCGTCGGATACGAATCAGCATAGCGCATCACCGTCGTGAAAAGAAGAATTATGCTGTCGTTCGCCGCCCGGCAGACGCCGCTCTAAAGTCCGATACAAGCAGCTTGAAAAACTTTGACGTTGATCGCGGGAATTTCCCTCCTCCTCGTCGTCGTACTCGTTCTCCTCCTCGTGAGTTTCAAGGCTTTTCGAGGAGGAGGAGGAGGAGGAGGAGGAGGACGATCCCCACCCCGGGGGGCTGGAACGAAAAAAGACGAGGCCCGGTCATCCGGGCCCCGCCTTGTGAGAGTTGTCGGCTTAGTAACGACTGCGACCGCCACCGCCACCGCCACCGCCACCGAACCCGCGACGCCCCCCGCCGCCGCCGCCGCCGGCCGGACGCTCTTCGCGCGGGCGGGCGATGTTGACGGTAAGATTGCGGCCGTCGAGCGACGCGCCGTTCAAGGCTTCGATGGCCTTCTGCGCCTCTTCGGGCGTGCTCATGGTGACGAAGCCGAATCCGCGGGGTTTGCCGCTCATTCGGTCCATCATCAGGTTGGCTTCCACGACCGTGCCATGCGCCGCGAAAGCGTCCTGCAGATCATTTTCGGTCGTGTTGAAGGAAAGATTTCCGACAAACAGCTTTGTACTCATGTGATATTTTACTGTCCGACTAACGCTGTACTCACCAGACTGTTCCCGACCATCGGGTTTCAAATCATCACTGAACTGGGTTCACCTGAGGATTTACCATGCCGTGGGGTTGACAAGCCATCTAACAGTGCCGGCAACATGTACGTTTCTGGGGACAATAGCAACTCCTATTTTCGACAATCTTTTCGCCGGGGGCGACCCGAACCTCCGGCGAAAGTGGCGCTCGTCTGGCAGATCGCTGACCGCAAGCGACGTGCCAGCGTCGGGCGATTATAGGCCGCCGCTGCATAACGTTAGACCCACAAGCCGACAACCGCGTCGGTGTGAAGAACAACCAACCTCAGCGCCTCCGCTAAACTCAAGCGCCGGAAGAATTCTCGGGCACCCTGGGATTCCAGTCTGCCGTGGCACGGAACCCCGCTCCAAAGGCTGTCAACGATTCAGGTCGTTCACTTGCTTGAGCAACCCCTCCAGATCGAGCGGATGCGTGAACATGGCGATAGTACCGCCGGACGCCCGCGGCCACTGCTCTTTGGGACGGTCCCAATAAAGTTCCACGCCGTTCTCGTCGGGATCGCGCAAATAGAGTGCCTCGCTGACGCCATGGTCTGAGGCGCCTTCGAGCTCGATCCCCGCCTCCAACACGCGACGCAACGCGTCGGCCAGCAGCGCGCGCGTCGGATACAGAATCGCCAGGTGATACAACCCGGTCGTGCCGGGCGGCGGCGGCGCACCGCCCGCGCTTTCCCACGTGTTCAATCCGATGTGATGATGATAACCGCCGGCGGAGAGGAACGCGGCTTGTCGTCCCATCCGTTGCATGACCTCGAAGCCCAGGACGTCGCGGTAGAATACCAGCGCTCGTTCGAGTTTGGCCACTTTGAGGTGCACGTGGCCGATTCTGACGCCCGAATCGATGGGCCGCCTGGTCAGGTTTTCTTGCATGGGACGAACGTAACTGAAATGGCTTGCGAAGCCAGCCCTCGTTGCTGCGGATTGTCGCCCGTCCGGATAATCCGTTCAACGCGCGGCCATCGCTTTCCCGGCAATCCACCCGGTGGTCCATGCGGCCTGGAAATTGAACCCGCCTGTGAGGCCGTCAATGTCGAGCAGTTCACCGGCGAAATAGAGGCCGGGGCAGATCCGGCTTTCCATCGTCTTGAGATTCACCTCGCCCAAACGCACGCCGCCGCACGTGACGAATTCGTCCTTGTTCAGGCTCTTGCCCGTGACCTCGAATTCGGTGCGAATCAATTGCTGAATCAGGCTGTGCCGGGCGGCACGAGTCAGGGTCGCCCATCGTGTGTCACGCGGGATTCCCGCGGCCAGGACCAGTTGTTCCCATAAGCGCGCCGGCAACGGCGCCATCGGCGCGTTGCCGATGAACCGCGCGGGTTGTGTTTGACGGCGCGAATGAAGTTCTCCGGAAATCGCCTCTGCATCGAGGTGCGGCAACCAGTTCAATTGGAGTGGAAAACGATAATTCAATCCATGGAGGACCCGCGCGCCCCACGCCGATAGCCGCAAGACCACCGGCCCGCTCAGGCCCCAATGGGTCACGAGCAACGCGCCGCGTTCGCGCAAACGCGCGCCCGGCACCGACGCTTCGACAACCTCAACGGAAATGCCGGCCAACTCGCGCAGCCACGGCGTCTCAATGTGAAAGGTGAACAGCGACGGCACCGGCGGCTCCAATGTGTGACCGAGCGAGACGGCAATTTGTCCCGTGGCCGCCGCGCGGCATCCGCCCGTCGCCAACAGCACGCGGTCACACGCGAGCTTATCGCCGTTCGACAGCGTCAGTTCAAACCCGTCATCCGCACGTTGGGCTGCCCGTTCCACGCCGCGATTAAGCAGCAGCCGCGCGTTCGCCGCTGTCGCCGCGCTCAGCAGACAATCAATGATCGTTTGCGACGCGTCGCTGAAGGGAAACATGCGGCCATCCTTTTCGGTTTTCAGCTTCACACCGCGAGTTTCAAACCACGCCACCGTATCGCTCGCTGCGAAAGTCTTGAACGGACCGAGCAACGCGCGTCGAAGCAGGCGTGCGTCACATTGCAGCGACCGCCGCCGGAGATGCGGACTTTGGAGAGGAATCGCGGGCCGCGCTCCAGCACCATCACCTCGACATCGGGAGCGGCTTCGGCGCACGTGATGGCCGCGAAAAATCCAGCCGCTCCTCCGCCCACGACAATGACCCGCCGCAAACTCATTCGAGTTCAGATTGTCTCGGGAATTCCGGTGAACGGCTTCGGCTCGAAAATACCGGCATTATTCACGAGAATATCCACGTCCGGCGCCTGATTGACCAACGCGGCGCAACCTGCCGCGGTTGAAACATCCGCCACCACGCCGCGCGCGCGTTTGCCAATCTTTTCCGTCGCTGCCTTGACCGAAGCTTCGCTGCGCCCATTGACGATGACGTTTGCCCCTTCCACCGCCAGCAGCGGGCGATGGCGAAGCCAATCCCCCTGGTCGAACCGGTGATCAGAGCCGTTTTGTTTTCGATTTGTAAATTCATAGCGCGGACAAACGATACCGGTTCCGCGTTTGCGTGGCGCAACGATTCGAGCTCGGCTTTGAGTGGCTTCCAGTAGCCTCGGTCCAATGCCCGTTCAAGCTCCTCCTCACGCCGGAGCGCAGACTGAAGTGCTCGCGAGTCCTCAGCCAATGCCTGGTGCAGCAACGGCCGGCGAGTTGTCAGCCGACGCGCCGCCTCAGGGGCCTTACGCGCCGCCTCAATCAGGAGTTCGGGGGTGCGAAGCTCACGCAGCCAGAACTTGACGTGAGCGGACTGGTGCGTCCGAGCGTGATCGAAGAAATGTGCCTCGACAAGGCGACGGAGCATCGGCCAGTCTTTGTCTCGCTGAGTCTTTTTGGCCTGCACCAGGTCGGGTAGCGAGAGCAGATCGCAACGCGTGCCATCGGGGAGGGCCATAGTCGTCCGGCGAGCCCAGAGTTTAGGGAACGAATCCGCACCGCGCATCTTCGTCATCAGATCGATTCGCAGGCCGGCGGCTTCGGGGTGACGGCAGCGGAAGTGGATGGCGTGGCCTTTGCGCAGGTATTTCAACGAGAAAGGAGG
>QHPW01000305.1:1260-2781 GCA_003219675.1 Verrucomicrobiota bacterium | reverse complement strand
CTAAACTCGGCCGCGCCGTAGAACACGCACGCTTGTCCGCCCATGAGCAAGGCGCGAACGCGGTGCTTTCGAATCGAAGAAAGGACTTTGCGTATCGGGTTCGGGATCAAGGGAGCCTCCGAGGGCGAGATAGGTCTGCCACAGTTTTTCGCTTTCCAGCCAACGTTCTACGGGCGTGAGCCGGTACCACTCAGCCCACTCTTCTCCAACCAGTTCTTCCGGCTGAATCATGGATGAGTGATAACAGATTCGAGACTCGGCGTAAACCTCCGCGTTATTCTCGGAGGTCGACAATAGTGGAACATTTGGACTCGAAGATTGCGAGCCATGTCTTCGCACATACCTCAGCACTTTCTCCCCGCCAATGCTTTGTTTAGTGGTGTATTCTCGCGCGGCTACCGTGATCTTTATGCCGGCACCGCGACGGTCTCTCCCTTCTTCCAAATGATCACAGGCATGCCGAGTCGACGATTTTCGGCATGCACCTTCCGGACGGCGCGACGCAAAGCCCGGAGCGCAGCTTGCGTATCGCGTGCTGAGCCGTTGCGTTTCGATTTACGATTCGTCGCTTTCATTGTTCGTTTCAGTCGCTTGAATCCTACATGGGTCGAGGCGAGGGCATCGGTTGGATACGCAGGGCGCGGTGTCCTCACCGCGCCGCCGCTCGCTGGGGACAGCGAGCCCTACCGGTCACGTCTTCTCGTGACGAAAACCATTTCTAACTCAGACTCAGCGGTCCACCCTCGCACAACGCGGGTTTCCCGAAGGTTTCGATCCGATGCCCGACCGCGTGGGCCAGGGCGAGGTGAGCTTGACCGAGCGCCCCATCTGAAAACCAAACCCGCCGCCGATCAGCAGGAATGGAATGTTGTCGAGCGTGTGCGAATTGCCTTTCCCCAATTCGTTGGTCCAAACCACGAGTGTGTTATCAAGCAGATTACCTGCGCCGCCGGGTTCGGGTGTGTGGGCCAGCTTTTGCACCAAATAGTTCAACTCGCCGGCGAACCATTTGTTGATCCGGATCAGTTTGTCCTGTGCCTCTTCATTCTTGTCCGGCTCATGCGACAACTCATGGTGGCCGTTGCTGACGTCCAGCCACTTCATCCGCGCCTGGCCGACGGACTTCGTGTATTGCAGCGTGGCCACGCGCGCCATGTCGTTGACGAAGCTGTTGATGAGCAGATCGATCTGCATCCGGCTCAAGCGCGGAACATTGTCGTTCTGGTCCGCGACGCCTTCCTCCAGGGACGGCGGGCCGACGCGGAGCTTCTGGCGGTCGGCTTCGCTGATTTCCTTTTCCATCTGGCGGACGAGCGCTTCATGGTCTTCCAGGAGCCGTCGATCTTCGGCGCTGATCAGTTTGCGGACTTTTTTCAGGTCGTCCCGCACGTCGTCGAGCACGCTCTGGAGACTCTCCTTGTCCTTCAGTTGTCCGTAGAGCTTTTGATACATCTGGTAGGGATCGGAAATGGGCGCGACGGGCTTATTCGGGCCGGCGTATGACATCCGGGTCCACGGATC
>QHPW01000305.1:0-1055 GCA_003219675.1 Verrucomicrobiota bacterium | reverse complement strand
TTGAACGCCTCAAGCGGCGTCATGATTTCCTTGAGCTTGAAATCGCTGCCTACTTCGTCGGGCCAATAGGCCGGCGGGATGGTGCCGTTCGGGCTGAACATAATGATGAGCCGTTGTCGCGGCCGCGCGGGGCTGGCGAGACCGAGGCTGGGCAAGCCGATGAGGAACGGCAGGGAGGCGGCGGAAAGGCCCAGTTGTTTGATGAATTGTCGGCGATGGATGGCGTTCATAAAAGCGATCTAACCACGGATGAACACGGATGGACACGGATTTTTGAGATGCAAATTGCGAGCGGACTGCTCAGATCTAGAACCATGGGTGCGCTGCACTGGTAATCCAATTGAGATGGGGAGCGCAGACGCCTCGGCTGCCGTCTTCCGAGCCCTCGCGGAAGAGGCGTTTCCTGAAGACACTATCACCGTCCTGTGACACGTCACGCTGCCCAAGACCAACCGCGAGGGCGCGGTTGCTTGCGCCCGAGGCGGGCGCGCTCCCCATCTGTGTTTATCTGTGTCCATCCGTGGTTTTTTCGTTAACTCCCGCGTCCAGGCTTCTGAATGCCGTGCAGAGCGGAAAGCGTGGCGATGTCCAGGAGCAGCTTGCGCACGTTAAAACCGGACTCAACAAACGATAGCCGCAGGTGGTTCAAAACATTCGGACCATAAGCCAGCATCGGCTGTTTTACAATCTGATTGAACAATTGCTCGATGAAGGCGTTCTGGGCCTGTTCACTGCCGGCGGCGAATTGCGCCAGAGCCGGACCGTTTCGCCGTCGTCCGTTGTGTAATCGCTCACCGCATCAATGGGCCGGTCTCCCTCGAGGGTCCGGAACCGACCCACCGCATCATACTGCTCCAGGCTGAAGCCGAGCGGATTGATGACCGAATGACAGGTCTGGCAGGCCTGCGAGCGCGTGAGTTGCGCCACTTTTTCGCGCATCGTCAGGTTGGGCGCGAAATCCGCGTCCTTGAAGGTCATAGCCATGGGCGGTGGTTTGAGCGCGCGGCCGACGATGTTCCGCGTCAGGAACACGCCGCGATGAATCGGCGAAGTGG
>QHPW01000304.1 GCA_003219675.1 Verrucomicrobiota bacterium | reverse complement strand
CCACTTCCGCGACTTCCTTCACGCCGGGCACGTCCGGGCGAAACACGTCTTCAATCGAGCAAAACAGTTTCATGCCGCGCTTCTTCGCGCCGGGCAGGACGGCGGCGAGGATGTCGAGGTCGCCATGGTCGGGCGCGCGGGTCTGTTTCAAAACTGTGTTCCGGTAAAAATCCGGGTGCGGCGTCGCGTAATTGCCGCCGTGGAAAGTCTTCTCGTCGGACTCCTGCTTGCCGTGGTCGGGAAACGGATGGCCCGGAATCTGCCGCCCGCCCAACCCGCGGCCGTAGGTGAACGTCGTCAGGAAAATCGTGTTCACCGCGGCGCGTTCCTGAAAGATATCGAGCACCGGCTCGTAGCCCTCGTCCACAAACGAGACGGAGCCGACCTGGATGCCGATCATTTTCGGGGAGGATTGGGCGGCGCACACGGAGGAGCTGAACAACGCCGGCCCGACGACCGTGGTCGCGGCGGCACCCGCGGTTGTGCGGTTCAGGAATTGGCGGCGGGTAAGTCGGTTTGACGGATTAACGGTTCTCATGGAAAACACGCGGCCTTCCGGTCGCAAATCATTGAACGGTTCTGTCTTAACAGGATCAATCGATCACGTCACTGTTTGAATGAACGGGTGGCAGCCAGTGTCGAAAGGGAGAAATGCGTTCTTTTGGGCTGGATTTTGATTTGTAAGATGTTGGGCCATAGCAGGTAAAGTTTCTTTGTTTGTGTCGCGTCAAAAAGCATGTATTTTCTTGCCGCGGCAGACTTCGGGCTTAAAGGGCTTCGATTGCTCAGTAGCGGGTAGCCGAAAGTTCCCGAGCAATTCCTGGGTTGACCGGCCGACCGGGTGAATCTGACCGACGGCGAGTCGAGTTGTCGCATTTGAAAACTATGCACAGATCGTCAACAAAAAAGCTAATCAACAAGCTCCGCCTCGGCGGTCGGCCCACGAAAACCAGGATCAAACTGTCGATCAAACGCCCTCGAACCGCGCGGCTGGACACATCGAAGTCATCGACGCCCCAGCAGGAGCGTCGTTTGAAAACGCCTTCCCCCAACGGCACCAACGGTCACGCCAAACCCGAACCGCGTTTCCTGTCGGATGCCGCCTTGGCCAACGCGGAACGGTTGTTCGGCTCGATCAAAAGTCAATCGGGCGCCGACCTGAGCGAAAAGATCAAGGATCTTATCCGGCTGGCGCGCGAACAGGGTTATCTGACGTTCGACGACGTTCACGAGGCGTTGCCGGAGACTCTGATCAGTGCCGAGGGACTGGCGGAGGTTTATCGCACTCTCGGCAGTCTCGACATCGAGATCATCGACCAGTCGGAAGTGGACCGCGCTCAACAGCCTCTGGTGGAGGAAGCCGACGAAGAAGCCAGGCACGATGCCCTGGATGATCCGCTGCGGATGTATCTGAGCCAGATGGGCAAAGTGCCTTTGCTCACCCGCGAGGGGGAAGTGGCCATCTGCAAGCGAATCGAAGAGGCGGAGATCGAAGTGAAGAGAATCCTCTATAGTTTGGGGTTCGCGGCGAAGGAGCACATCGCGCTGGCGGAAAAACTGATTGCCGAACCGCCGAAGGAACGGTTCGACCGTGTGATTCTCGATGCCCGGCTGCCGGCCCGGGAACGACATCTGCAGAACCTGCGCCGGCTCGTCAAACGGGTGCGGACGCTGGATCAGCGAGTGGATGACAAGTTCGGCGCCTGGCGGAGCGCTCGTAACAAATCGAGTCGGACCCGTCTGCTGGCCGGCTTGCAAAAGCTCGACCACCGGCTTCGCCAAACCTTTGCCCGATTCTGTTTCAAGCCCAAGGTCATTGATGAAATGACTCTGGTGGCGGAAAACATCCACGACAAAATCCGATCGGGCCTGCGCACCATTAACGGACTGGAGCGCCGCGGCAAATCCAACGGCCGACACCTGCTGATCGAGGCGGAACGACAAAAGATCAGGGCCTTGGAGACCTTCGTGCGCATGCCGCACCAGGATTACCTCGAAGCCTACGCGAAGCTGAAGCAGTTCGCGGCGAAAGCGCACCAGGCCAAGACCGAAATGATCGAGGCCAATCTGCGGCTCGTCGTCTCTGTGGCCAAAAAGTATGTGAACCGGGGCCTTTCGTTCCTCGATCTGATTCAGGAAGGCAACATGGGCCTGATGAAGGCCGTGGAGAAATTTGAATACCGCCGCGGCTACAAGTTTTCGACCTACGCCATCTGGTGGATTCGTCAGGCGATCACCCGCGCCATTGCCGACCAGGCCAGGACCATCCGCATTCCCGTGCACATGATCGAAGTGATCAACAAAGTGATGCACGTGCAGAAGAAGATCATGATGGAGTTCGGGCGCGAAGCCGCGCCGGAGGAGATCGCCGATGAAATGCGCCTGCCGGTGGAGCGCGTGCACGCCATTTTGAAAATGGCCCAGCAGACCATCTCGCTTCAGGCACCGGTCGGCGACGAGGGCGACGCCAGCTTTGGCGATTTCATTGAGGACAAGTCCGCGGAGAACCCCTCGGAGATGACCAGCTACCACCTGTTGAAGGACAAGCTGGCCGATGTGCTCGCCAGTTTGACCGAGCGCGAGCGCAAGGTGCTCGAGCTGCGCTTCGGGCTGGTGGACGGTTATGTGCGCACACTCGAAGAGGTGGGCAAACAATACAAAGTCACCCGCGAACGCATCCGCCAGATCGAGGCCAAGGCATTGCGCAAGCTCCGGCATCCCACCCGGGCCAGACAGTTGCAGGGCTTCCTCGGCGCGGAAGAACAGGAACCCGAGGCGGCTTAGGCTGGATTTTTCACAGCCGGCGTAGCCGCCGAGGTAAGGAGGCGGATAGAAATGAGGATCACCATGGTCCACCTTCTCACGTCGGTGGCTACTCAGCTCTTTCCCGGCCAAAGATCGATCGCCACAACTTCGTGGTCCAGGATCGAAGGCACGGCCAGCGACAAATGTCGGCCGTCCCGTTCGACGCGCGGGGACCCGCCGCCGGCCAGCAGGCGGACCTTTCCCGGCCTGGTCCCTTCCGGCAGGCGCACGCGGACTTTTTGTTCGGTGACGGGAATAAGTTCACGAAACGGGCCTTTCATC
The DNA here is from genome assembly GCA_003219675.1 of Verrucomicrobiota bacterium. Taxonomy (GTDB): domain Bacteria; phylum Verrucomicrobiota; class Verrucomicrobiia; order Limisphaerales; family AV2; genus AV2. Next base: position 12,468 of record QHPW01000304.1, on the reverse strand, counting down.
ATCATCGGGTTGGTCAGGTTGACGAGGTGGACGGTCATTGAATCCTTCTGGCGCCAGACGGTCACCTCGAGAATGCCCGGACCGGTGACGGTAACCGGAGGCTCCTCGTTGCCGGTCCATTCGACGGCGTTGCGCAGCAGTTTGAAGTGATCCACGCAAAGGACTTCCCAGAACGTGCGGTCGATGTCCCAGGGGAAATAAACCACGCGGCCGGAAAAGAATTCCTCTTGCGCTTCGTTGCCCCGCCTCGAAGGTATGTTCACAGCGCGTCCCGCTTTGAGCTCTTGCAAGAACATTTGCGAAACGGTTGTCTTCGGGATGCGCGGATAAACCTTCTCCATCGGCAGGTCCGGATAGCCCGGAATCAACGTCAGCGGCGCCGGCGCGAAGTTTTCCAGTGGCTCGACCTCCAGGCGTGACACGCCGTGAATGATGCGCGGGGTGTCTTCCAGGCCTTTGAGCAACGGGTGGTTTGGCGCGGCTTCGTGCTCGAGGCGCAGGTACGTATTCTGCATCCGGGTTTCGACGCGGCCGGCGAAGTGCGCCCCGAACAGATCGGCCAGGCCAAAATCCTTTCGCTTCACACCCCATTCGTCGTAAAGGCTGGTTTCGTAAGTGGCGACGAGGCCGCCCCCGTTTTTCACAAAGGCGCGCAACTGGTCGCACTGCGCGTCGCTGAGCGCGGCGATGTTGGGAAGGATGAGGGTTTTGAATGGGCCCATGTGCGTCCCGTCCAGCAGGCGGTCATGCACCATCTCGAAGGGGATGCGCGCCTCGATCAGCGCCTGATACCAGCCGAGCGTGTGATCTTCAACCTTGGCGCCGGCGCGGTCGCCGCCATAGAACCAGGCGGTCTGCTGGGAATAGACCAGCCCCACGCGGGCCAACGGGGCTTCATTGCGCAGGTATTTTTCCCAACGGGCGTGGCGACGGTAGATCCCTTCAACCACTCGCAGCCAGCGCGGGTCGCGGAGGGTGCCGCTGAATTTGGTGAACCACGGGCGAAGGCCGTTGGCGACGCCGTCGGCCACCCAGATGCGGATCTCTGCGGCGTTCTGCACGGAGTCTTTCCAGCGATACGGTTCTTCGAGACCGACGCTGAAAATGCCCACGATGGGCTTGCGGCCCATGGTCGCCCGGAACTCCTTTCCGTTCTTTCCGTTGGACCACGGGGCGCTGAGGCCGCGACGGGCCTGGCGGTCCGCGAAGAGCGTCGGGGCGCGCTCGCCGATTTTCGTCATGTCGAGCGAACTGGTTGCGCCGCCGCCGGTGTTCGGAATGACGCAGGAATCGGGATTGATCTTGCGCACCTCGCGGTCCCAAAGTTGCCAGAGGTCAAAGAGGCGTTGTTGACGCCAGAGAATGTACGAGCGCCGGGCCGGGTCCTGCGGGTCGTTGATTCGCGGCAGGTCCATGCCGCAAGCATCTCGAAAATTCTTCCGGCAAGGTTCGCAATAACACATCCCCGAGCCGTCCCAGCGATTGATGAAAATTCCGTCCACCTTGTAGCGGGACATGATTTCCTTTTTCACCCCGGTCATGAACTCGAAGTTGTACGGGCCGAGCGCGCAGGTGACCCACATCTCGGGTGAAGCCCAGTGCCGGCGCGGCCTGCCCTCGGCGTCCACCGCGATCCAGTCCGGATGCGCGTCATGAGCGTCGTCGTAAGTCGCGTGGGGATCGGTGCGTGCGATGACTACCATGCCGAGTTTTCTGCATCCGGCAACGAGTTCGCCGAATGGGTCGTGGTCGCCGAGCCACTGGCTGCGGTGGTGAAAAGAAAGGTTCGTCGGGTAATAGGCGACGCACCCGCCGGCGCTGAGGCACACGGCGTCGGAACGAGTGCGCCTGAAGTAGTCCAGCCAGAACGACGGGTTGAACCTGCCGGGGTCGTCTTCGACGAGGGTAAGTTGCGCCCAGCGCATCGGCTTGTCCGCCCATGACGCCGTCGCGGGCTGATCGAGTGCGGTCCCGGGCGCATTGGCGGCGAACAACGACTTGAAAGGGAGATCGCTGAGGGTTGCGGCGGCGCCCGCGACCATGGAGGATTTGAGGAAAAGGCGCCGGGAAACAGAATAAGTGCGGTTCATTGCCGCATGGTACACGCCACGCGGTTTCCGAGGAATGTTTTTCCGGAATGCCGGGGCCAGCGCCCCGGCAGGAAAGCCGGTCGGACTACCTGGCGCGCAAGGCTGACTCGGGCTTGGTGACCCGGACGAAATTGCGGCATTCGGGCGCGGCGGGTCGTTTGCTCTTCCAGTTTTTCCACGCCGCCTGTGCGATGCAAATGATTCCACCCAGTTCGAGCACCCAGTTCAGTTTGAAGCCGCCGATCTCCATTCCTATCATTTGGTCAACGTGATGAAACGACGCGGCGCGGATCACGATGAAGCAGACGAGGAACGCCGCACCGGCGAGCGCCATCGAGGTCTGGCGCAGACTCTTGTGGAGCAGAATGCGCAATATCCCCAGTCCAACAATGCCCAGCATGCTTATGGCGACGATGAACAAGACCTGGAAACCACGTCGTTCTTCGTACCAGCCCTGGGCCCGGGCGATCGATTTCAGCGAGAGCGTAAACCAGGTTTGCAGGTCGAGCTGTTTATTGAAGCCGAGCAGCGTCAACAGGATTCCCAACCCGAACCACAGCCTGGGATGGCTTGAATAACCGGATTGCGGATGCGCGCGCCGGTCGCTCCGCCCGGCCATCCAGCACAGTACGACGGCGGTGAAATACGCCACCACCGTCAGCCATCCCATAAACGTGGGATCGCCAATGCCCGGGCGCCAATGATCGGCTTCCGTGAAAGCCAGAACCATGTCTTAATCCAACGCCGCCTGGCCATTTTCCGCAATGGGGCGAATACCTGAGATTGTCTCGCGCGGATTCCTTTCGCCTCCCGCGGGGCGCAATCTTCACACTGCCCACGACTAGACTGGCACCGCGGAGCGCCGATCTCCGATCCGGCGCGTTTCGGCGTGCTTTTGAATACCTGCCGGGTCGGAGACCGGCGCTCCGGTGGCGGTGTCAGGATGCGCCGCTCCCGCCTGAGGTGCCGAATCCCCCTTGCCCGCGCCGGCCCCATGAGATAGTTTGCCGCCGATATGGAAAACGATGTGTCGAAAGTGCAAAGTCAGGTGCCGCCGCCGTTGATCCCGATCAATCCGCCGCCGCTGATCACACCGCCGCCGCCGCCAGGACCGCCGCGAAGAGGGAGCGGTTGGATGAAACTTGCGATCGTGCTCGGCGTTTTGCTTGTCGCCAGCTTGCTGAGCCAATTGCGGCATCTGGTCCACGGCGTGGCCGCCAGGGCAAAGGCCGGCCGACAACCGCACGAACATTTGGAAGAGGTGACTTTCGAGAACAATCATTCCAAGAGCAAGATCGCCCTGCTGGACATCAGCGGCATCATTTCGAGCGAACCGTGGAACCGCAGCGCCAACAACCTGGTCGATTTGATTTCCGACCAGTTGCGCCTGGCGGGCGATGACGACGCCGTGAAAGCGGTGGTTTTGAGGGTGGATTCCCCAGGCGGCGAAGTGCTGGCTTCGGACGAGATCTACCGGGCGATTGCCGCTTTTCAGAAGGATTACAAAAAGCCGGTGGTAGCCTCGATGGGCGGCCTGGCGGCTTCAGGCGGTTACTACGTCTCAGCGCCGTGCCGATGGATTGTGGCCAACGAATTAACCATTACCGGAAGCATCGGAGTGATCATGCACAGTTACAATTACCGCGGCCTGCTGAACAAGGTCGGGGTGCGCCCGGAGGTTTTCAAAAGCGGCAGATTCAAGGACATGCTGAGCGGTGAAAAAGAGGATGAAGAAATCCTTCCCGAAGAAAAACAGATGGTTCAGGCGCTGATCGATGAAACGTTCGACCGCTTCAAGAAAGTGGTCGCTGAAGGCCGGAAGAACGCCAACGAACAAAACCGTGGTAAAGGCCGGAAGCTGGCGGATACCTGGGGGGACTACGCCGATGGCCGGGTGCTGTCCGGCAGGCAGGCTTACGAACTGGGCTTTGTGGATGAACTGGGCAATTTCGACACCGCCGTGGAGCGCGCCAAAGACCTGGCCAGGATTGGAGACGCCAACCTGGTGCAATACGAGCGGCCCTTCGACCTTGGGAATCTCTTCCGGTTGTTTGGAGAAACGGAAAGCCGCGCGCTGACAATTGATCTGGGCGTGCAGTTGCCGAAGCTGCAGGTTGGCCGCCTTTATTTTCTTTCTCCGAACGTGTTGCACTAAAAGGGGTCGCGGCGCGGGCCTGGCGGGGGATGCCTTCCGCCTGAGGTTCGAAGGGGCTTTAGTGGTGTCCTGCTCTTAATCCTGCTCTTACTCTTAATCGTGAGATGATGAGCGCGGTCAGGACCAGCGGGCGCAGTTTCTTGCAACGTTAGTGGCACGGGCGTCCCGCCCGTGAGTTTCTGGTTTGGAGCAAACGGGCGGGACGCCCGTGCCACTAGGCGCCCATGCGCGCTGCAAGAAACTGATGCGCCCAGGACCACCGCCGGCGTTTTGTTCTCCTTGCCAGTTTGCTCCGCGCTCACTAGAGTTCGCTCGTTTCCTGTTCAACAGGGCCCTGCTTTTTCAGTCCCGGGCCGCTGCCAAGCTCATGTTACGAAGCTCACGTTGCGGTGTCGAAGTCGTCCATGAAGCGCGATAATTTGTTGATGGTGGCCGACAGCGAGCATGACGCCAACATGCTTTATGCGCTACGGATGTTTGTGCCTGATCCTTTCATTTACCTGCGCATCCGCGGCAGGTGTCACATCGTGATGAGCGATCTGGAGATCGACCGCGCCCGCAAGGAGGCGCGCCATTGCCGCGTCCTCTCCTGGAGCCGCTACGCCAGAAAACTCCAGCGGGACGGAGTCCACTCCCCGGGCTTTGCGGCAATCATTCGCCAGATTCTTCGTGAAAAACGGCTCAAGAAAATCTTTGTCCCCGGCAGCTTCTCCCTCGGCCTGGCGCGCGAACTGCGCCGGTTGAGAATCAAGGTGAAAATCCGGAGCGGCTGTTTCTTCCCCGAACGCGAATTCAAACACGCCGATGAAGTGAAAAAGATCAGCGCCGCGCTGATGATGGCTGAAGTCGGGCTGGCCGAGGGCATCCAGGCGTTGAAAAACGCCAAAATCGGCAGGAACTCGCGGCTCCTGTATCACAATCTGCCGCTGACCTCCGAAAAGCTGCGCGCCATCATTGATATCGCCGTCATTCAGGCGGGCGGCCTGTCCGCCAACACCATCGTTGCGGGCGGCAAACAAGGTTGTGATCCCCACGAGCGCGGTCACGGCGTTTTGCGCGCGCACCAGCCGATCATCATCGACATTTTTCCACGCTCGCAAAAGACGGGTTACTTCGGCGACATCACCCGCACCGTGGTCAAGGGCCGCGCCAGCGAGGCGATTCGAAGGCTCTACCACACCGTCGCGCGGGGCCAGGAGATCGCGTTCGAGAAAATGGAAGCCGGCGCGCCTGGCGCGGAAGTGCACGACGCGGTGCGAAGGTTCTTTGACAAGGAAGGCTACAAGACCGGCAAACGCAACGGTCGCATGCAAGGATTCTTTCACGGCACCGGACACGGGTTGGGCCTGGAAGTGCACGAAGCGCCGCGCGTCGGCGCCTCCTCGAAGGATATCCTCCGCGCCGGCCACGTGGTGACGGTCGAGCCGGGGCTTTATTATCCTGAAATCGGCGGCGTTCGTCTGGAAGATGTCGCCTGTATCACCCCCGACAGCCCGCGCAATTTGACGAAATTCGAGAAGCTGCTGGAAGTGTGACGAACGCCTGTGCCAGGTCCGGGTTTCAAAGGGTATTTCTCCGCGCGGCAATTTTGCTGGCGTTCGCGGTATCCCCCGTGTTGGCTGAAAACCGCCTGACCATCCTCTCGCCCCACAACGAAGCCATCCGCTACGAATTCGGGCGCGGCTTTGACCGGTGGCATCGCCGGCGATTCGGCGAAGGAGTCGCTCTCGAATGGCGCGACGCCGGAGGCACGTCCGACGCGCTGCGGTTTGTGCAATCGGAGTTTGCAACCAAACCGGAGGGCATCGGCATCGACCTTTTTTTTGGCGGCGGCTCCGAGCCGTTTCTGTTGATGGCGGACAAAAGACTGGTGCTGCCTTACAAGCCGCCGGAGGAAATTCTCTCCGGCATTCCGCAGAGGATCGACGGTATCGAGGTCTATGACGCCGGCCACGCCTGGTACGGCGCGGCGCTTTCAAGCTTTGGCATTTTGCAGAACAAACTCGTGCAGCAGCGGATGAAACTGCCGTTCGTCACGCGCTGGGAGCAACTGGCGCAACCGGAGCTCCGCGGCTGGGTGGGCGTCGGCGATCCGCGCAACAGCGGGACGATGATCAACATGTTCGAGGCATTTCTCCAGGCCTACGGCTGGGAGCGCGGCTGGCAGTTGCTCACCGAAATCGCGGGCAACGCCCGCAAGTTCGACCGCATTTCTTCCACCACAGCCAAGGACGTGACATTGGGCGAAACGGCTTATGCCTTCGCGATTGATTTCTACGCGTTCGCGCAAATCGCCGTCGCCGGACGCAGCAACATGACCTTCGCCCTGCCGCAGGATTTCACCGCCATCATCCCGGACGGAATCGCGATTCTCAAAGGCGCGCCGAATCTCTCGGTCGCCCGGCACTTCATTGACTTCGTATTGGGCGAAGACGGACAAAAACTCTGGTTCCTGCCGCGAGGCCATCCCGAAGGTCCGCAAAAATATTCCATCGAGCGGATGTCGGTCCGGCCGGACCTTTACAAACGCTATCGCGACGCGAGCAACATCGAGTTCTCGCCGTTCGAGCTGAAGCAGAACTTCGTTTACAATGCCAGGCAGTCGCGCGAGCGCCGCGAGGTGGTGGCTGCTCTGGCCGGCGCGTTGCTGGTCGATACGCTTCCGGAATTGCAGACCGCCTGGAGCGCCCTGATCCGGCGCGGCCCGCCGGGCGCGGACCGTGCGGAGCTTGGCCGCATGCCTGTCACCGAAGCCGAAGCGCTTCAGTTGTCGGCAGGCCCCTGGAAGGACGCCCTGGTTCGTAACCGGAAAAAAATCGAATGGCAGGCCTGGGCGCAGCGGAAATACCGTCGAATCATCGAAACGCGAAGTTCGAGGTTCGACGGCCCAAGGAATCACGACCGGTTTGCTCTGGACTCCCGACTCCGGTCACTCGATTAGCATCATGCGCGTTTCGATTCAAAATCTGGGCAAGAAATTCGGCGACACCCCCGTGCTGAAGAACGTTTCGCTGGAGGTCCACGACCAGGAACTCTTCTTCCTCCTCGGTCCGTCCGGCTGCGGCAAGACCACTCTGCTGCGGCTCATCGCGGGATTTTATCAACCGGACGTGGGTCAATTGTTCTTCGGCGACAAACCGATGAACCGCGTGCCGCCGCACCAACGCAACAGCGGCATGGTTTTTCAAAACTATGCGCTTTGGCCGCACATGACCGTCGCCACGAATGTGGCTTACGGTCTGGAAGTTCGCGGGCTCAGCGCGGCGGAGAAAAAGCAACGCGTCACCGAGGCGCTCGCCATCGTGCAGATGGAGAGATTTGCCGACCGCGCGCCGAATCAGCTTTCCGGCGGACAACAACAGCGTGTCGCGCTGGCCCGGGCGCTGGTCATCAGGCCGGATGTGCTCTTGCTGGACGAGCCGCTCTCGAACCTTGACGCAAAACTGCGCCTGGAAATGCGCGAGGAAATTCGCCGCATCCACTCGCAAACCAGGATCACCACGATTTACGTCACGCACGATCAGAAGGAGGCGCTCTCGCTGGCCGACCGCCTGGCGGTCATGCGCGAGGGCGTCATCGAACAGCTGGCCGACCCGCGCACCGTTTATAGAGCTCCCGCCAACCGTTTTGTGGCCGATTTCATCGGCGAAACCAACTGGCTCCCGGCCGAGGTGCGGGGCCGCTCCGATGGCGAGATGCGACTGAAGACCGATTTCGGCGATTTCCGCGCGCTGCCCGGGGACAAACCGGCCGCCGACGGGAAAGTCTGGCTGGGATTCCGTCCCGAGGCCGTCGAGATGGGCGCCGGCCAAAGCAATTCGCTGGCGACGACCATCGCGCACGTCAGTTACCTGGGCGAAATCGAGCAATACGAATTGAAACTGTCGTCCGCGGTTACCATCAAGGCGCTGGAACAGAACCTGCAGGAAATCCGGCGCGTCGGCGAGCCGCTCACGGTTCACATCCGTCCGCAAAATCTGCTCGTGCTTCCCGGCCCATGAAATTTGCGCCCCGCCGACGAAATTATTTCGCGTGTTCGCGGTCAAAACAGTACCTGCCAGCTAATTTGCTTGCGCAGGGAAGTCGGTTCACTAACGTGGAAACGGAACTTATGACCGCGAGAGACAAATCGAAAAGGCGTGTGCGAAGGAAGGGGACCTCGAAACGGGTGGCCCCCCGGGCGCATCGCAGAAAGTCGGCTGAGGTCGCGCCGCCGGCACCCGCGCCGGCGGTGCCGCGCGACGACGAGGTCCTCGTGACGCCGGCGGCCAGAGAGCGTTCTTCGTATGACGGCGACACGGCCATCAAACTTTACCTGCGCGAGATCGGGCAGGTGAAACTGCTCACGCCGCAGGAGGAAATCGAGCTGGCCGCACGCATCAAGAAGGGGGACAAGAAGGCCCGCGAGCAGATGATCAAAGCCAATCTTCGCCTGGTGGTGAAGATCGCGCACGATTACGAAGGTCTCGGCCTGCCGCTGCTGGATCTGATCAATGAGGGCAACATCGGGTTGATGAAGGCGGTCGAGCGCTTTGACCCGGCCAAAGGCGGCAAACTCTCCACCTACGGCGCGTGGTGGATCAAACAGTCCATCAAGCGGGCGCTCGCCAACCAATCGAAGACCATCCGGCTGCCGGTCCATCTGGTGGACAAAATCTCCAAGATGCGGCGCACCGCCATGAAACTGCAGGAGGTGCTCGGCCGCGAGCCGACCGACGAAGAGCTGGCGGAAGAGCTTGGCATGACCGCGTCGCGGGTCGCGCAGCTGCGCACCGCCGCCATCCGGCCCGCGTCGCTCGACGCGCCCATCGGCGACGAGGATTCCAACAACTTCTCGGAAGTGGTGCAGGACGAAAATGCGGCGACGCCGTATCAGGAACTCGAGGAAAAGACCGTCACTTCGATGTTGCAGGAAATGGTGAAGACCCTCGACACGCGCGAGGCGACCATCCTGCGTTACCGGTTTGGCCTCGATGGCGGCAGCGAAAAGACGCTCGAGGAAGTCGGCCAGAAATTCGGCGTGACCCGCGAGCGCGTCCGGCAGATTCAAAACATCGCCCTGGCCAAACTCCGCAAAATGATCGAAAAACTTGAAGCGGTGAAAAGGTAACCGCCGCTCGACCCCCCGAAAAATATGAGCGATCCCCAGGTGACTTCCGCCGATCTGCAGCGCGCCATTCGCAACATTCCCGACTTTCCCCAGCCGGGCATCCAGTTCAAAGACGTCACGCCGGTGCTGGCCGACGCGCGGCTTTTCAGCGGCTGCGTGGATTTGCTTACAGCGAAGTGCCTTCCGGGATCGGTGGAAGCCGTGGTCGGCATCGACGCGCGCGGGTTCATCTTCGCCGCGGCGGCAGCGCTCAGGTTGCGCGCAGGCTTCGTGCCGGTGCGCAAGAAAGGGCGATCGCCATTCACGTGGACGCGTTCAAGCCGGGCAGCCGCGTCCTGCTGGTGGATGACCTGCTCGCGACGGGTGGAACCGCCGCCGCCGCCGCGGCGCTGGTGCGGAAGGCCGGCGCGAAAATTCTGGAAGTCAGATTCGTCATCGAACTGAGCTTCCTGAACGGACGCGAAAAATTGAAGGACTTTCCGGTTCGCTCGCTGGTGGTGTATTGAACGGCTCGTGAGCCTTCACACTCAAACCCATCCGCTGTTTGTGCTACGCCGGGCGCGTCGTGGATGACGCCACGATCACTGAAGGCAATCCGTGCTACCGTTTTCCCGGCACGCGCGAACGCGACGGAAAACTCTTTGAATTCCACAAGACGCTGTTTCTTTACAACGGCTTTCGGTTTAAGGAACCGTTCGACGATTTGATTGTCGTTGAAAGCTTCACCTCGGTCTGGTGGCTCTGGCAAAATAGTCTCCGAAACGTGGTCGCCACGATGGGCGCGGATTGCTCGGAAAAGCAGGCCGCCCTCGTTGTGTCATTGGTGAAGCCTGATGGCAGCGTGTGGCTGGTGACAGACGGCGATGCTGCTGGTGAGCGACACGCGCACTCGTTGCTCACTCAAATCTCGCCGCATCGCTTTACGCGATGGGTGAGACTGGAAGAAAACACACAGCCGACCGACCTGTCGGCTGAACAATTGAAAGCTTGCTTCACGTCGTGAAGCGCACGCGACCTGTGAGGGTCGCTTTTTGATAATAGCGCAACGTCACGATTTCATCCCGATGCGGCGGCACCAAAACAGCACGCTCCCGCCGAACAACAGTAGCCAAACTCCTCTCGGCTCCGGCACCACAATCCCTTCCTGAAACCAAAGATCAACTGCGCCACCAGAAGGCACGCCGTTGCTAAACAAATCTCCTCTGTCATAAGTTGAAGGACCTTTGTAGCCAACGAACCAAGTCCCTCCAGATAGAACCACTGGCTCAAAGTAATATACTTGGTTCGGTGTGACCGGGATATTTCCGGTAAAATAGAACGCGCTGATTTGAGTATTTTTGTTTACCACAATGACAGGGTCGGTGCTGCTCACGATAGGACCGTTGTAAGCATCGTGGCGCAGGTTAATGATGACCGTCACTCCACTGCTGGCCGCCCTGATATACGTCGAAAGTTGTATGTAGCCAATGCCCGGAAGCGTCGGCATGAAGGATTGAACGGTGGGTTGCACAGGAATAGTAATTGAATTTTGGATGTTCTCACCGATAGTTCCACTCGCCTGATCCACGAGCAGTCCCTGAGTTTGCGTCTTCATCGCGCTCAACAGTAGACAAAGAATCTGTGCTCTCGGTTTGATGCGGCCAAAGTCCTTCAACTTCATATCGTCTCCTTCACGACTTCAATGGCTCGGATAACTCGTCGGCGAAAAGGTCACGTGCTCAAACTGAACGACATAACTGGTGGCATTGGTGTTGACGAGTGTAGCCGTCACGAAGTTCTCACCGTTCCAATGCACGATCACAAGCTCCGACGCAGGCGGCGGCTGGTCCCTCTCGATTGTCACCAGCAAATCGCCGACGTAATTCGTAAAATAGTTCCGCGAGACCTTCCAGATCACCCCGTTATTCGCGTCGGTGCAATACAAGTCTTGATTGGCCGGGATCAGGTCCAAGTCCTCTACCTGTCCCACAAACGCATACGCCGTTGCCACCCGGTTGGTGTCAATGGTAAACAGCTTGGGTTCTCGCTCCGCTCCAGCCAATATCTTGCCTGCCCACGGGCCGTATCGTGCCGAGTTACTTGGGATGGTAATCACTCCCTCCAGCGGTTCGGATCGGCCCGGAGTTTGACCCAGACTCGCCAGAAGGGTCGCATTAGTCGAAGCCGTAGCAGAGGGGAACGGAATCAGCCACACATTACCGCCAGCTGTTCCATCGCCGGTCACCACCACCAAGTCGTTGCTGAAGACACCGGTTTGATCCACATAAAGGCCGTGCACAGTTACGGGTTCGTTCGGCAGGTCCACGCGATTGGTGTCAAAACTCGAAGTGTTTGCCGACAGCCAGCCGATCTGGCCCCCCCACACTCGTGTTGTAGTACATGTCTCCTACCGTAAAACCGTTGGCAGTCGTTTTGACCGTCGCCAGCTTGATCTCGTTGCCCATATTACTCAACGTGGTCCAGGCATTGGTGGTTGAATTAGTACCGTTCACTGTCACCTGGAGAAAATTCACCGGTTGGCCTTCGGGCCAGTTCCAGGATACGATGAGCGCATTGCTGGGCGAATGATAGTCGAGACCAATCGGAACCCTGAGATTCGACACGACTGTGGTGAACAGGGTTTGGTCGCTGTTAGTGATGTTCAGAGTCGCCCGGTCCGGCGAACCGACGAGATAGGTGTTCGTCTGTATCAGTGTTGCAATTACGGTCAGCGGCGGATCAATCACGCCATCGTCAATGGGACTCACGTCGATTGTGTTGACTGCGGAGGTTGCTGGAATTATGACTGAACCGGGGAGGGCGGGGTTGTAATTCGTGCCAGGAATCGCAGTGCCGCCGATGCTGTAATAAACCGTCAGGTCGTTGGTAGTAGGACCCGTGCGAAAGACCGTGAACACGCCGTTCTGTCCTGTAATGCCTGCACCGGCGTTCGGTTCAATGGCGTCTACCGTCTTGAAGATAGTCACGACCGTGTTCGGGTTCACCGCGGAGTAGTGGTAACCGATGTCGAGGCGATTGGTGCTCTCAACCATGTTGTTCGTGGTGGTTGTGAATTTGTCCAAGCCGACCAAAGCAGCATTCGTTTTGCTGCCGGCATCAATCAAACGAGCCAG
>QHPW01000303.1 GCA_003219675.1 Verrucomicrobiota bacterium | reverse complement strand
GCCAGCCGTCCGGTCCCCAGGTGAAGGTGTTCAGCGTTTCGTGCGTGTCGGCGTTGTAGTTCCAGCCGTCGAGCAGGATTTGCGGATCGCCCGCGGGTTTCGGCGTGTCGCCGTCCTGAATCGGCACGAACATCAGGTAGGGCGCGGCGCCGATCCACACGCCGCCGAAACCGAACTCCAGTCCGCTGACGAGATTGAGATGTTCGAGGAACACGGTGCGCCGGTCGAACTTGCCGTCGCCGTTGGTGTCTTCGAAGACCAGGATACGGTCGTCACCGGCAAAAATGTCTTTGAGTTGTTCGGGCGTGGGTTTGGAACGGTCCGAGCTTCCCCTCACTCCGTCCCTCTCTCCCTTCGCGGGGGAGAGGGTGCCCGAAGGGCGGGTCAGGGGCTGGTTATCCTGCGGTGGTTTGCCATGGCGGATCGGGTAAGTGAGACCTTCGGCAACCCAGAGACGTCCGCGATGGTCGATGGCGAAGGCAATCGGCTGTTGCACGTCCGGTTCGCCCGCAAACAACGTGGCTTTGAAACCGGACGGCAATGTCATGATCTCCGCTGCTTTCTCCGGCGAAACGCCTGCGTATTTGAAAATGTCGGCCGGCGGCGCTTCACCGGCGATTTTCGCGGGATCGAGTTCGTTGTCGAACTTCGGCCGCGCCGCGTAAAACTCGAAATCGTCGAAATTGACATGGCCCCAGTGGCCGCTCTGGTCATCGACGATTCGAACGAAGATTTCTTTTCCGATCTGATTCTTCAGGTCAACGACGACGGGCCGCAACGTTTCGCTCTCGTAGCCGGACGTTTTGAAAATGACTTCCTGGGTGTCGGCGCGCACGAGTTCAACTCGCGTCGCCGGCCACCCACCGCCCGCGACGAGAAAACTCGCCCATGGTTGCGTCACTTTGAACGGGACGGATGTGAGCGTGCCTTTCGGGTCGTCGCCGAGCTTTTCGAATCCGCCGATCCAGTAATTGCCCTGGTGATTGCTCCGCATGTCATTGCGTCGCGGAAAAACGGTGTCGCCTTTGATCGGCTGGCCTTCGAATGCCTTGCCGGAGGCGGTCCAGTCCTTGAGCGTGCCGTCTTCGAAATCGAGATTGAGCGGCTGGCCGTTGGCACCCACAGGGTTGATGCCAGAGGCTGTGGTAGCGGACACGACGGGTGAAACGAGGCAGAAGCCAAGCAGGATATTGGGAACAAGTTTGATGTTCATAGTGAAACCACCCGGCAATCAGTTTTCCGATAAACCAAGGGTGAGGCTATTGATGACTGAACCTCGTTCGCCATTCAATCGCTTTTATGCTTCGTATGTTTCGCGATGCACATGCCGCCGCTTTGTAGCGTCAGGCGTCCCGCCTGACGTAGAGTGAGGCATCCTGCCGCCTGGAAAGGACGCCTCGAATCGGCAGTGACTCACGAATTTTCCGACGCGTTTTGGTGTGTATTACACGTTTCCGCCGGGCGGGACGCTCGGCTCTACGGCAGGCAAGGATGCCCGCCGCCACGGTGGCAGAGTCCGATGCACCATGTTTCGACAAAATTTCTTGCAGAAACCCTGCGGCAATTTTTACGAAAATCAGATACGCAGCGGGAATCAACGTTCGCCTGAAATTCCTTTCCGCGCTTTGAACCTTTTCTGGCCCATCGCATTCCACTTGATGTAAATGCTGGGCGTGGCCGAGACCGAACAACTGCCTGTGCCGCAAGCCAAAGCCGGTGACGCAACGGCCTGGGACACGCTGTTCCGGCGCTACCAGCTTCCGCTGTATGTCTATGTTTTTGAACTGGTCCACGACGAACAGGCGAGTCTCGATATTGTGCAGGAGACGTTCATCAGCGCGGTCCGGAACATCGGCGGTTTGCGCGACAACGAAAAATTCGGGAGCTGGCTGTTCGGCATCGCCCACCAGAAATGTGTTCAGCGCTGGCGAAAGCAAAGCCACGAAGAAACGCTCCGGGAGGAACTGGCCGATATGCCGATCGAGTCTGAAATCGGCCCGGACGATTGGCTTATTCGCGAAGAACAGGAAACCGAGTTGATGAAATTGCTGAACCAGCTTCCCTTGCCACAGCGTTCCGTGCTGCTGCTGCGCTTTGTCGAAGACTTTTCACTCGAAGAAATCGCCGCCATCACCGGCGCGCAAGTTGGCACGGTGAAATCGCGTCTGCACTACGCCAAACGCGCGCTCAGAAAACTATGGGAGGAAAAGAATGAAAACCCCGCGTGAAATCTTGTTGAAACGGCATCAATCGGCCAACGCGAAACTGGATCGCCTTCGCACTGAAGTCCTGTCCACGACGTTGTCGCACCCAATACGCGCCCTGCGGCGGGACGGTCAGGAGGACATCCCTTTGGCGGTTCGTGCATTGCTTGTAGTCTGGCGGGAGTTGATCTGGCCGTGCCGCCGCGCCTGGGCCGGAATGGCGGCGCTGTGGCTGGTGATGTGGGGAATCAATCGTGGATTATCGGACACGCCAAAGGCCACCCGGAGCGCACATACCGCGTCTGCTTCGGCGCTGTTCCAAGCACTGGAGGAACAAAGACGGTTGCTGGCCGAACTGATCCCCGCCGTAAGCAGCCAGCCGGCTGAACCGCCGCGTCGCAATCCCAAACCGCAGCGATCGACACTCTGAGATGTTGATGATGTGAAATGGCGAATAAAGCCCGTCACCCGCTCCTTGCCACGTTTCAACGAACATGAACGAAACATCTGAAAGCATCCAGAAGAAGACCCGGCATCTTCCGAGCGCTGTTTTGATCTGGCTGGCGTCATTCATTCTCGTGGTCTTTGCGGCCATGATGGTGGTCGGGTCGGTGCCGAGTGTACGCCAGGAGCCTCCACACCCGCTTTCCGTTTTCATCGCTGGCATTATCGGCGCGTCCGTTCTGCTTTGCTTGTGGCTTTTCGTCCGCTGGTCGTCGTGTTGCTGGCGTAATCTGCGCCGCAGTTCGATGGGGCTGGCTGTTCTCGCGACGTCGATCGCCATTTTCTACACCGGTGAAAACTGGCGCGGCAAACGGGCCTGGGAAAATTGCAAGCGCGCGCTCGAAGCCAAAGGCACAGTGCTCGATTGGAACGCTTACATTCCTCCGCCGGTGCCGGACGAGCAGAACATATTCAACGCGCCAAAAATGCAGGAATGGTTTGTGGGGAGCAGCAGCGAATTATCGCAACGTCTGAATACCGGCCCGCACGGGTGGGAGGCTGCGGGTGAGAGTAGGAACGCCAGCCCTGTGATCGTCGCTGAATTGACCGTTGTGCCCGCCAAAGCCAGCCTCGATTCCGGCAAAACCGAACTGACTTTACGATTCGACGATCCCGGTGCGCGAGCGCAAGCAAAGAAACTGATTAACGACGCCGTTGGGCCAGCCGCGATCGGCGCTCAAGATTACACCTTTTTCACCCGGCCGTTGAACCAGATCAAACCCGTGCACATTCTTTTGGTCGCCGACAAAGTGCCGACCATCAAAGAAGTGGCGGAGCTGTTTCCCAGCGACACAATTGCACCTCCGTCATTGTGGTACCGTTGGTACTCAAATCGCCTGCAAGTCGAATCTGTTGGGACCAATTCTTTTCGTGTCGCGTTGAATCTTGAGGAGGTTCAAACCGCGACCGATTACCTGGCCAGGAGCGACCGGTTTGAGACAGACTTCGATCTGATTCGCCAGGCGCTTAAACGTCCTTATGCACGGATGGAGGGCGATTATCAGGAGCAGTTTACCATGCCGATTCCAAATTTTGTTTGCATCCGAACTCTGGCGCAAACACTGGCGCAACGAGCGCAGTGCCATCTGTTGCTGGGCCAGCCGGAAAAAGCCCTGCGCGAGTTGACGCTCTTCCACGACGTGAGCCGCCTGCTGGAAGCCAGGCCTACCGGCAAACCCATGAGTTTGGTGGCCGCGATGATCAACGCGGCGATCACCGGGCTTTACGTGGACACCGTTGCCGACGGAATGCGATTGCAGGCCTGGCACGAGCCGCAGCTCATCGCACTTGAGGAACAGCTCCAGGACATTCACTTGCCGCGATATGCGGTCGAGGCGATGCAGGACGAAACAGCGGGTGTGTGTCGCGCACTGGAAACGACAGGCATCCAAGCTTTCCGGTCATTTGGAAAGACCAACCTGTGGCAGAAGATTAAAAATCCCGAGTTCCTCCTTTCCATCGCCATGCCGCGCGGCTGGTTCTACCAGAACATGGCCATCGTTGCATTGCAGCGCCAAAAGGCATTGAGCGGTTTCGATCGCGCCCGAGAGATCGTTCTGCCGGGCGAGTTGGACAAGGTTAGCCTCGAGGCCAAAACGGTGTTCAACGATTTTTCGCCTTACACGTTCCTGGCAGCAAGGGCGGTCCCGAACTGGACCCGGGCATGGCAAACCCTCGCCCGGAATCAAACCATGGCTAATGAGGCGTTCCTGGTTTGCGCGCTGGAACGCTATCGCATCGCGCACGGGCAATATCCCGAAACGCTCGACGTACTGGCGCCGCGGTATGTCGAAAAAATTCCCCAGGACATCATTGGCGGCGGGCCATTGAAATACCGCCGCACGGACGACGGACAATTCGCACTCTATTCCATCGGCTGGAACGAAAGAGACGACGGCGGGCAAGCCGTATTGAACAAAGATGGCAGACCGAATTCAGAACAAGGCGACTGGGTCTGGCGTTATCCGACCGCACAATAAAAACGCGCGCTCGTCCGCCAGCCCCGCGCGAGGCGAATGCGCGCTTGGAGTTTAGAGCGATTGCCAAAAGCAATCTCCAATTCAACCGCGGCGGCAGGGCGGACGGTCCACCCTCCGCAGTTCTGCTCCCGCCTCCGCGTAGCCCTGCTACGGAGGATGGAATGGAGGACGGGTCTTCAGCCCGCCTTGACGCGGGTAGATACCGATAGCGGAAAGTCTGTCGCCGTAGTGGCACGGGCGTCTCGCCCGTGCGTTTTTGGCGGGCAGCAGCCCGACGCTGGCTGCAACGCACGGGCGAGACGCCCGTGCCACTTACTCTTCGATCGCGGCTACGCCGGCACACCGCACGCTGGCCTTTGGAGGCTGCGCTCGGCCACTGAGTGATTGGCTGTCGGCTCGGTCCGGACAATTCGATTTCAATGAACGGGCCTCGGCTGCGCCTTTTCCCACTCGGCTTGGCTGACTTTCTTCACTTCGTGCTTAATGTAGAACGTCCCTTTCTTGTTGCCGACCACGATGTCCGGATACTTTTTGTTGCTGCAATAGCCGGCCACGACCTGCGTGCCGACGCCGGAGTCGTCGTCGATCAGGTGAGGAACGAAATCCACCGTCTTGTCCTTGTGGCGGACGAGCTGGAACCAGTAAATCACCGCCGGATCGGTCGGGTCGGCGTCGCCGTGCGCGCCGTGCGCCCAGAACCGTTTGCCGGTGACGATGTCCTTCACGCCGTCGCCGTCTATGTCAATCAAATCAACCGCGTGGAGTTGAGAGAACGTCACGCCATACCCGTTGGGTTTCTTTTCCTTTTCGAGGATGACATGCTCCTTGAAGGTGATTTCGCCGTTCTGCTTCACCTGCTCGTACCAGACCAGGCCGTAACCATGCGCGGCGACGCTGGTGATCACGTCGATCAGACCATCGCCGTTCACGTCGCAGGCATACGCCTGTGAACCTCCCGTTCCGAACTTGAACGGATGCAACTTCCACACCGGATCGCCCGCGAGCGATTTGGGTTGCTCCCACCAGCCGTCCTTCTCGATCAGGTCCATCTTGCCGTCACCGTTGACGTCGCCGACGCCCATGCCGTGGGTGAACTTGTGATAATTGTTGTTCGGCGAGATTGGATGAAACTTCCATGGCCGGCCCGGATCGTTCCAATCCGGCTCCGCGTAGCCGTAAGAACCTTTCGAACTGCAAACAATCTCCGGTTTGCCGTCGCCGGTGATGTCGGTGAACGTGGGCGATTCGTTGTCCGTCACATCGAGCGCGACGTGTTTCTGCCAATGGCCCTCGCGCGCTTTGGGATTCTCATACCACGCTGAGATTTCACCCGGAAAACCGATGATCAGAATGTCGTCCCAACCGTCCTTGTTGAAGTCGTAGGCGAAGGCGAAAAAGTTGTCCGAATAAGCGTTGTTGACGCCCAGCGCGCCTTCAAAACCCTCGAGGGTCTCCTCCTTGCCTTCGGCCAATTTCTTCTTAAACGTCTGTGTCGCAGGATAGTATTCGTGGCGTTTCTCGAAGTCCGGCCCTTCATACCAGTAGGGACCGGAAACGATATCCATTTTGCCGTCGTGATTGAAATCGCCGAAGTTCGCGCCTTCGCACCAGAACTTGTCGCTGAGCCGGGTTTTCTTGAACGTGTGTAGCAGATAATCTTTTGCGAAGCCGATGGCGGTGCTGGAAAGCAGCGCTGCAAGGACGAGCGGGAATGTGTTCATGCTTAATCTGTGTCAGCAACCGCCTGAGCGGTCAAGCCGGATGGTTGGTGGGAAGTGGTGCGGCAGGGCCGCTCTAAAGTCCGACGCAAGTGCTTGAAAACGCAGGGATTTCGCTCCTCCTCGTCGTCGTCCTCCTTCTCGTCCTCGTCAGTTTCAAGGATTTTCGAGGAGGAGGACGAGGACGATCTCCGCTCCGGGAGAAGCTTCTGATTGCACTTCCACGCACGCCGTTCACGCGTCATTTGACAATCCAAGCGACTCGTGCGATTAGCTGCGCCGTGAAGTAAGCAGCCTAAGTTGGCCTGCCTTCCTGCGGGCGAACACGGGGGAACCAAATTCTTCGAATGCGAATTCGGGGAAGGGGCGAACGGCGGTGAACTCCATCGCCAAGGTCACTTTCAGGACCCAGCCCGTCAGCTAACCTCGTCGGCATCTGGAAGGGCGATCCTCCAGGACCCCGCTCGGGCGGGACTCTCGCGATCTCCCCAATCAAAAATCAAGTCGTCCCACGGTCATCGGCTGTGGTGTGACGACGTTTTCGGGTGGTGCCATATGAACAGAATCTCGGGTTGGTTGAAAACGGTATTGATCGGCAAATCCCGGCAGCTTTCGGACCATAAACTGTTTCACAAGATTTCGCTTATTGCCTTGTTCGCCTGGGTTGGATTGGGAGCGGACGGGCTTTCGTCGTCGTGCTATGGGCCGGAGGAGGCGTTCAAGGCGCTGGGCAGGCATCCGCACCTGAGTTTGTTTGTCGCGCTGGCCGCCATCGCGACCATCGTGGCGATTTGCGCGAGCTATTCGCAAATCATCGAATTGTTCCCCGCGGGCGGTGGCGGCTACCTCGTCGCGAGCAAACTGTTGTCGCCGGCGCTCGGAGTGGTGTCGGGTTGCGCGCTGCTGATTGACTACGTGCTCACCGTCACCATCTCGGTTGCGAGTGGCGGCGATGCGCTCTTCAGCATCCTGCCACCCGCGTGGCAACCGTGGAAACTGGTGTTTGTCATCGCCGGCGTTGCCTTTCTCACCCTGCTCAACCTGCGCGGCGTGAAGGAGTCGGTGCTGCTTTGGGTGCCGGTGTTCTTCGTGTTCATCGTCACC
>QHPW01000302.1 GCA_003219675.1 Verrucomicrobiota bacterium | reverse complement strand
CCAACCAACGCATGCTCAACCTGGGAGAGTGAGGTCATGGACAATTCCGATTTCGATTTATTGTGTGAAGGCGCTTCACCCGAGGAAGCGAAACGATTGCGGAAGGTTCTCGCCGATTGGTGCGCCGGGGATGAAAAGGGGTTCCCCGCGCAACTGGCGTTGTTGACCCGCGCGCAGTGGCGGGCGGCGGCGACCGTGCCGCGTGCTGTCCAGGAAGCCCGGCAGTGCCTTCAGCAACAGTTTGCCGAGCAACACCGTCAGCTCACCGCTCTGGTCAATCAACTGGAGCAGGTAACTTCGGCAAATCTGCGCGAGCAGAGGCGCCTGGTGGACAAACTCGCCAGTGATTCGGCCGAACTCGAAACCGGCGCCGAGAAATGGACCGAGGTCACGACCGAATTCCAGACCGCGACCAAACGGTTGGCCCAACTGTGCGCCGATTTACAGTCTCGCCCCTGGCGCAGTCATTGGGTGCTCCTGGCGCTACTGCTCATCGCCACCTTCATTGCCGGTTACTTCATCGCATTGTATCGCGCTCATTAACACTTTTGGCGACCACGCGCCGCGATGGTTGTGATTCATTGGCGGTCCGTGCGGCCGCCGCTCGCGCTCGGCCAGGAGCACGTCACGAAGTGATCCGGTGTGCTCTGCGTCCGCCGCTCTCTCTGGCCGCACCGACCGCTCTCGCATCCGCTGTGATGCGATGAGCCACTGGTCCGGAGTCACCTTTTATCGCGTCGTCGATTCGCTGCACTCCCGCTCGACAGACAACTCAATCTGTTCCGCTATTCGCGAAGGCAATCAAGCCGCGCGTGCCTTGCGCCCTCCATTGTATGGCTCGCCCGCGCCGTCAAGGTTGTTCGCCCTGTTACCCATGCGACTCCACCGTTGACCGCGCTCGCTGCGCCAAAAGCGGGCTTGTAGGAAGGCACGCGTGGAATCTGCTCTGCATCGCCAAGAAATAATGCTAATCACGAATGAGCAAATCGCCTGGAATCCCGCGTACCAGGAATAGGAAGTCGCGTTGCATGTCCGTTTTCTGATTGGCGTTCAACCCTTTTAGCCGCAAAGAACACGGGTGGCATGTGTCCGATCTTGGTTATCGCGAAATTGGCGCAGCTCTCGACGCCGAGAAGCTCGTTCAACAATGGCCGTGGATCATCGGATCGGGGGTTCATTTGTGGCAGCCGTATAGCGAACCAAACGAAGCGGCAACAATGTGACGCTCTCTCGAAAGAGCCTACAGCAACAGCTTTGTAGCGACCTTGTCAACTTCTGCATTTAGCTTCTTCCAATGCCGTTTTACCTGTTTCCGAATCGCTGGCGCGCTCATTTTCTTCGCTGCCCGTTGTGCGTAGGATAGAAAATTGTGTCGGCCGACATAGCTATATCGGATATTTAGCTTCCGGCGCTTCAACTGCTGCAGAGGTTTGCCTTGGTGAGCGCGGATTCTGTCATGCTTTCGCTTGGTCTGGACAACCAAGCTGACCGCCGCACGCATTTTCCGGTAGTATCTGGAAACCGAACCATTGCGCACTAAGATGCGCGCTCCATCGAACAAAAAGCCGAGGTATTGAAGCGGCTCATCGACGGTCAGTCTGTCGCCATTAGATCGGAAATGCTGCCGCTTGGTCTTTTCGGGCTGAATCTCCAACTTCACGGTTTTAATCTGCGCCATGACTAAGTCCTCGATGTCCTGGGCGTGTTCAAGCGACAGGACGATCAGCATGTCGTCGCAGTACCGGCGATAAAGGCCATCGGCCGCCTGGACTCGTTCCGACACTGCGGCATCGAAGTCAAGCATATAGATGTTTGAAAGTATCGCGCTCATCGGTGAGCCTTGCGGAATGCCGTAACGGTTTCCGTTTTTTTGGATCAGTCCCTTTGCCCTGACGCGCTCCCTAAAATCATTTGGCGAACAAATTCGAGACCGACCGGTGGCGCGAGGATTGTGCGGGCTGATGCCGAATTCTTTGAAGACTGCGGTGCGATCTGCGAAAGCGAACCTTGTCAAAGAACTGAACACGGCAAAATGATCGTCTGGCAGCCGCTCAACCTTGAGCAGTCTGCGCCATTGCGCCTTCTTGTCGAAGAAGCTCTTAATGTCAAACGCGATCGCGACGCATTCGCCCTGGTTCCTTATCCACTCTAATGCTTCATGGGCGAAATCAATGTTACAGCGCCCAGTATCCGGTCGGAAGGCGGTTATTGAATCGCTTATCCCGATGGCGGCAAGTTCAGATTCGTATCTGCCAGAGAGTAGGTGTCCATAATAGCTGTAGATCGCCGCATCCTTGTGCGCGGCGTATGAAATCGGTCGGTCTTTTGTCTTCTCCTCCAAAGTTCCATCGGCTTTTCGCTTCACCTTGCGAGTCTGGCTAATCCAACGCAGCATTGGCATGAATGACCAACTGGCTACCCGAACAGGACTCGTCGCCAACGATTCCGACGCCGCTGGCGACAGTGGCTCGTCGAAATGGAGGTAGCGGCGACGTGCAAACAGAGTTTTCGGTAGCTTCATTCTTTGATGGCTTAACTGGGGAGAGAAGGAGGCGGCTAATCCCTAGCCCCTCCCCAGTTTACCGGCTCGCCACCCGAGCCATTCTCCGAACGGTCCTTGCCATCCGTTCAGCGCCGCAAACAAATGCCATGTTGTATAATGAACACATCAACCTCAGAGTCACCATGAACATCCCTGTCCAGATGAATCTGTGGTCTTTGCTCACAGTAGAGTTGGCGACGGCGGTGGCCGGAGCCAAACTTTACTTTGCAAATTCAGCCCTGATTCCTAAAGAAGCAGGCATACACCTAATCGCAGACCCACCAACGTAAGTCAAATGGAGGTCAGCAGCGTCCCACGCAACGTTGTCGGTGTTGTTCCACCTGCCCAGTCGTTCAGAATTGTCACTCAGCCGAGGCCCTGTAAACTGGGCCTGTGCCGACCGTTTCTACAGTGGAGTTGCCAATCACAACCAAGCTTCCACGCGAGGCCGTGGCGGAATGGATCAGGCTGCTCCGGTCAAATGTTACAGACCTCGAAAAAGCGAAGATCGACCTGGGGTTGATTTCTATGGCAAACAATGGGGTGTTAGTGCGTCTGGCTGAGCGATTACCTGACAAGGCGCTTGGATTCTCGAAGCTCAGTCCCTACCGAGCAAAGACGGCAGCCGAGTTTTTGGACGAACCAAATCTAGCGCAATGGAGCTTCCAGGGAACGCTTACCGAGCACATGCCTCCATCGAAAGTTCTCACCCTCATTGAAGAATTGCTCGGCAGTCCAGCCCAGGCGATCCGAAGCACGTCGTTTATGGCCAACGCCGCTAATTTCCACTGGAAGGGTGCGCCTGCGGACGGTTCAGGTTCACTCCACCTGTTCGATTTCAAAGGGTTCAATAGGAAGCAGCGTTTTTCCCTCACAGCGGGTTTGAAGTGCCCATTAGAAGGGTCGAAATCACCGGAAGTACAGGACTACGTCAAGCGCGTCTCGGCATCCACCGGTATCCCATTTCACAAAGGAAACATTTCTACCGTCGCCGAGGACATTCGAGACGATCCATCTCGCTCCAAGGCACTGCTGATCGGCCAAATCTGTTTCGACGAAGCGATCGAGGTTGCTGCGGACGAAATTCGTGCGCGAAGCAAATTGCCGTTGGCACCCACCGCGCTGTCGCATGATCGGGCCTTCACAATACGCGCAGAACTGTGGGGTGGTGACTCATCGGGGAGAGTGGACTTGGCGTCGGTCATCAAGAACGTTCTCAAATCCACCGTGCCTGATCTGGTTTTCGAGAATTCCGATGGCGAGGCGATCCAGTTCACGAAGCGCATCGCCCCGAATACTGAGGTGCTCATCATCATTTCGAGGGCGCTTCCACGCCTCGGCAAAGCATTTACCGTTGAGATTGGAGTCCGTTCGACCAAGCCAGGCATGGCCGGTTTCCGTTTCAAGACAAACGTCTTTCGTTTGGAGCGCACGACCCAGGCAAAATGTTGGGTTTACTCCAACCGCGGCGAAGCGATTGCCGTAGCTGACAAGGCAGTGGAGGTAATAAATACAGTCTTGCCGGTATTTGAGTCCGCGTTGCGATCGTACTTCGATCCGTGGCCGGAAGAATTGCCTGCGCAAATACAGCAGCGCGGCAGCATCACCGCAAGACAGGCGTTAGTCCAGGCAGTGCCATTAGTTCGCCATCAGTTTCCCGACGCACAACTGATTCGGATCGTCAACACTTCGCGATCCCTGGAAGTTCGCGACGCGGAGGGGCCGGAAGTTTCAATCGACGGACGGCTCACGTTGAACGGCGCATGGTGGCTCCATTTCTATTCAGCGGCCCAAGACGTGTCGGTCGAGGTAAACGTGCCTGCGGCGGGTCGCATCCGACTTCTCGATCACGGCGATCAATACCAAAATCCGAACGCCCGTGGCATCCTGGTTCCCATTGGCGAGGATTGGATAGACAGTGACCGTGCGTTTGCTATCGCGGAAGAACAGGGCGGTCGAGGGCGCCGAGGTTCAGGAAGGATGTTCGGCGTCAGCACCAAACTGCATTCACCTCGAAGCCGCCCCGCGTGTTGGGAGATCATGTATCTGGTAACGGATGAGCGGGGAAGAAACGACCTGATTGTCCAGATTGACGCACACTAAGGCTCAGCCGTTTCTAATCCGACAGGACATAGTTGAACTATACTCTGCGAGTCTCAGCTTGAGTGGGTAATTTCCGTTTGAAAAGCTGGGGAGCGCACGGTGTTGTCGTAACGTGAATCCTAAATGACCCCACGGCGACTCGCCACACACTGAACTTGAACAAGAGATCACGTGAAAGA
>QHPW01000301.1 GCA_003219675.1 Verrucomicrobiota bacterium | reverse complement strand
TGGAGTCGTGAAGCGAAGTTCCGCCGGCGCGAACATCATCGCCCCGACATCCAACGCGTCCCCCCACAAAAAGACCGCGCTCCATCAATCCGCGATGGCGGAAGAGAACGGCGGTCGCACATTTCGCGTTGCTGTCTGATTCTGTTTTGACTACAAGGAGGCCCGCTACGCATGGGAAGATTTGCCGCCGGAGAGACGCATGAAAAAACTGACACTCCTTTTTTCGACCGCGATGCTTGCCCTGCTCTGCTTCGACGCCGAAGCCGCCGTCATGACCGTCAACACAACCAACAACGTCAACCCGCTGCCCGTCATTGAAACATCGCTGATGCAGGCGCTCACGAATCTTCACGACGGCGACACCATCCAGTTCAACATCCCCGGCCCGGGCCCGCACTACATTAAAACGCCGGATGCCGGGTATCCTTTCATCACCAACAACGACATCACGATTGACGGCTACAGCCAGGCCGGTTCCTCACCCAACACAAATTCGATTCTCACCCCCAACAACGCGAAAATCCAGGTCGTACTCGACTCGCGCGACGGCCCCGAACAACGCACCCGCCTGGGATCGCTGAACAATCCGGGATACGGAGATTCGGAAAGCGCCATCCTCGCCGTGCTGGGAGCGAAGAACTTCAAAATCCGCGGCGTGAGTTTCCTCTCCAGGCACACCGCCGGCAGCCTGCCCAATCCATTCAATCAGGATCCGGGCGATCCTGAAATTTACTGCATCGCGCTGATCGACGACGCCACCGACGCGCACGTGAGCGGTTGCTGGTTCGGCCTCGACCCGGACGGGACGACCGTCGCCGGAGGCCGCTCGTCCGTTGCGTCCTTCAAAGGCGACAACGGCGCCAGTTCTTCCGGGCTGGTTTTCGGAACCGATGGCGACGGTCAGAACGACCCGGCTGAATTCAACATCAGCATGGGCATGGGGATCGCCATTCATTTGGAAACCCCCAACGTCAAAGTGGCCGGAAACTTCATCAACGTTTTTCCCAATGGCACCCGATTCCTGGACCTCTCGACCATCGTCCTGCTCGACGGCGAAGGCATCGAGGCGATTGAGAACGGCGCGGCCGACAACATGGTCATCGGGACCGATGGCGACGGCGTCAGCGACGCCGATGAGCGAAACATCATCGGGCCGCTTTTCACGATCAGCGTGGCCAACACCGTGGCCGAGTTCTGGGATTCGGCCACCAACATCACGTTTGCCGGCAATTATGTGGGCATCGGTATCGACGGACAAACCACCCTCACCAATGACAGCACGCTGATCAATATTCGCAACCGGTCCAGCATCCGCATCGGGTCGAACTTTGATGGAGTCAGCGACCCGCTCGAAGCCAACCTGATTTACAACCTGGACAATTCGTTCATCGGTTTTCATGAAAACAACAACGAGAACGATGGGGCCGACGCGGCCCGGATCGTCGCGCGCGGCAACAGGCTGGTCAACAACGCCAGCGCCGTCCTGATGCAGGACCAGAACGTGACAATCGGGACCTATTACTCGACGGTGCTGGCCGACAGCACGAACACTTTCGCCACCACAGTTTCGACCAACGTTGCCGGAACGCAGTTGTGGGTGACCATTCCCCCGCCAAACACGAACAATTATTCCACCGCGATCGTGGATTTTTACGAGGTCGATCCGATCGCGCTTGCGAATAGCTTGGTGCAGGGAAAGACTTATCTCGGATCGGTCATCGACGGTTCGGCATCGGACCTGGACCTGGCCGCGAACCGTGTCGCGTTTGACATCGGCAATCTGCCTCTGACCCGCGCCACGACCGTGGCGGCCCTGGTCACCTATTCCCTGGATACGGGTTTGGCGACGCAAGCAGGACGCGCCGTCACCGCCATCTTCTCGAATCCGGTTACCGTCAATCCGGTGGCGTCACCGCTGCGCATCGGGTCGTTTTCATACGCCCATGGAAACGTCACGTTCAGTGTTTCGGGCGGAACGCCGCCCTATCAGTCGCAGATCCGAACCAATCTGACGACGGCCAGTTGGGCCAGTTTCGGCCCCCCATTCACCAACAGTCCAATCACGCTTCCCGCCGGCAGCGAGAGTCAGGGTTTTTACCGGGTCACGAGCCAGTAAAGAAGCGCGCCGAGCCCAACGGAGGCGGTACGGTCAGGTGGGGCGAGACTCCGTCGAGCCCTGACCTCCAAGGGACAGAAATCAGGGCTCGACGGAGTCTCGCCCCACCGTTCAGGGTCCCGATGCGCTCCAGATCTTTTGGAGACTCTCAATGCCATAGGCTTCTTCCACTTCTTAATCGTAATCTTAGTCTTAATCTCCAAGAACCTAAGTGGTCTATTTCATAAATACGCACACGTTCGCGGCAATGGATTTTGGGCGGAGGCCAGGCGCGAGCGACGAGCATATCCCGCAGTGGATCTGTGAGGAGCGAGCAACGACGCCTCCGGCCAAAAGACATGCCGCCCTGTGGGTTGCGCCCAATTTGGCCCGTGGCTTCGTTGCTTATGCGTATTTATGAAATAGACCACTAAGCCGAGTAGGATTACGATTGGGATTAAGATCAGGAGCCTGCCACCCCCGTCTCGCTGCCGGGCTTAATTCAATGGCAGTGGGGACGGGGGTGAGGGTACGCGCGGCTTTTCCGGAAATGAACCGTCGACGTGCGGCGCCAGCCGAACCTTTACATTCTTATCGCAGCCGCTACTCTGCCGGTATCGCAAGCCGGTCCATTGTCAGACGTATTATCGCGACCAGGCTTTATCTGTGACGACTGGCGGGCGGGGCTGTCCAAGAAAGGGTGTGCTGGCCGGTCGCCGGGTTTTGCCGACAGAAACGGAGGGGCTGCTCGTATAACCGGACAGCAACCCGTGCGCGGCGAATCCAGGGCCGCGGGCCGATTCGCAAACGTTACCCGCCATCAGAAGTCTGCAGAACCTGGCGAAACCACAGCTGGAACGGGGAGTTCAATCATCGGTTGCGCCTGGCGCAGGGAAAAGGCTGGCGGATGAGGCATGAAATAAATGGCGAAGAATGAACAGGTTTGAGAGTTAAGGCGTCCATAAACCGATCAATCCCATTCATGAAACGGCTTTTACAACCGGGATCGTTGCCCGTGGTGCTGGTCTGTTTTCTTGCCTTGTCCGGATGCACCACCGAACAGTATCGCAAGTCCGCGGACAAGGAGGCCTATGGCATCATCCGGGAGAAAACCCCGGTCGTGAAGAACATGGACGAACACTTCACGGTGGAGGAGACCGAAGTGCTT
>QHPW01000064.1 GCA_003219675.1 Verrucomicrobiota bacterium | reverse complement strand
CCGTGGGGCAATCCCTACATCATCACCGTGGACCTGAACGGGGACAACAAGTGCCGTGATGCCTTCTACAAATCGGGTTTGGTCTCACAAATTCCGAATGGCGGAGACAAAGGTTTGAATGGACTCTTTCGCTCCGTTGCAACCGACCCGAACAGTTTCGAAGCCAACAAACCGATCATGGTCTGGTCGTTTGGTCCGGACGGTTTGATCAACAGCCAGCAGAAAGCCAACGTCGGGATGAACAAGGACAACATCCTGAGCTGGTAATTGCCGCACATGAAAGGCCGGTTCCAGAATCGAATGAAATGCGAGAGCGCCGGCGGTGCGCAACTCGACACCCGCACTGGAGCACGGCTGTGGCGAAGCCCAGCCGCAGCGGGCGGAAAGCAATCAGACCTTGGAATCGGCCTGGCGGGTTGGGCTACGAACGCGCTGCGTCTGGACCTTCGGACACAGCCGCGCTCCTGCCCAACGGTGCGTGTGCCAGGTTGCGCCCGCGCCGGCGGGCGTTCGAGGCACCGCGCAGCGTTCACGCTCATCGAGTTGCTGGTGGTGATGGCGATCATTGGGCTGCTGGCGACGATCGGTCTGCCGGCGTTGAAAGGGTTCGGCAAGGGCACGGGCATGGCGGGCGCTCAACGCCAGTTGCTCCAGGACCTGGGCCTGGCCCGGCTGTCGGCCATCAACGGGCGAACGACGGTCTATATGGTTTTTGCGCCGACCAACGTCCTTGACCGGCTCGCGCAGGAATTCAACAAAGGCGCGGGAGCGGACCCCAAAGCGCTCAGGCAACTGACCAACCTCGTCAACGGGCAGTACACCACCTACGCGCTCTTGACCAAACGGACGGTCGGCGACCAGCCGGGACAGGAGAATCCGCGCTACCTGACCGATTGGAAGCGGTTGCCGCAAGGCATCCTGATTGCCACAAACAAGTTTATGAATCCCGGCCTGCTGAATACGGATGCGCCGCTGGCATCGTATCCGATCGAATACAAACGCCCCTTTCTGGTGCTGAGCCTGCCATTTCCCACCGGCAAGACCTCCTGGCCGCTCCCGTGCGTTGCGTTTAATTCCATGGGCCAGCTTGCTTCCGGGCGGGACGAACTTATTCCACTGGCTGAAGGCAGCATCTTTTTCAGGGACGCCGGCGGCAAATATCTTTCGCCGCCCGATGTGGTGATGAAACCGCCTTACAACTACACCAACCACTTCATCCGCATCAACTGGCTGACCGGCCGCGCCAGTGTGGATGAGTTGACCCGGACCAAGTTAGCCGCAACCGAAGTAGCGCAGACTTCCAAGTCTGCTGTATCGTGGGTTTCCAAACCCGCCGACCGCGCGCCGCCGCACGCCCTGCCGATTTGGAAATCGGCGATACAGCAGGTTTGGAAACCTGCGCTACACCAAGGCATAGTAACACGAATAGAAACCAATCGTGGACGAAACCAATGGAGTCGCGTCGCAACACCGACGCCTTCACGATGGTGGAAATCGCGCTCTGTCTGGGAGTGATCGCGATTGCGCTGGTGGCGATCATCGGCGTGCTGCCGACGGGCGTTCGCGTGCAAAAGGACAATCGGGAAGACACCGTCATCAATCAGGAAGGCCTGCTTTGGCTGGAGGCAATTCGCAGCGGCGCTCAGGGACTGGATTACCTGACCAATTACGTTGACACCATCACGATCAGTAATAAGACCGGATTGACCAATTTCTACAATCAGGCCCTGGGTGGGACGCCGCCGCCCCCGCCGAACGCAAACGCCCTGACCAACGGCCAGACGATCATTGGACTGTTGACTTATCCCAAAGTCACAACCTTGGGAAACACTTTCCTGACCAACCTGGTTGTGGCCCGCGTCCGCGCCATCTCCGGTTCCGCGGCGGACAAAGGACCAAGCCAGACCACCCGCGACTTCGCTTTCGGGTATCGGATCATTTCCGAAGTGGTATCGGTGTCGGTGTATCCGCCCGAATACCTGGACCCCAACGCCCCGGGAATCACTGCTCAGGAGAGTGCGTCACGCACCAACCGCGCGCGGTTGGAGCCCGAAAACGTTCCGGACGTTGATCAGCGGCCCGGTGCTGGCCGGTCCGGTGGGGAAAAACCTGGTGCAGCCTTCTATTTTTATCCAGGTGCAATGAGACCACGCCGGATTCCAACCTTTATCGCGCGGGCGGACCGCGGTGCTTTCACCGTGGTCGAGTTGCTCGTGGCAATCTCGGTGTTGTCGTTGATCGTGTTGGTGCTGTACGGATTGTTCGATCAGGTCCAGAAGGCGCTGCGAAGCAACGTTGCGCAGGTGGATGTGCTCGAAGGCGGCCGGTCGGCGATGCTGCTCATGAGCGGCGAATTGGAGCAGATGCAGGCCGGCAACGTGCCGGTCAGCACGAACCTTTACATTGCGTTGACCGCTGCGCCTTACCAACAGGTGCTGGTGGACACGAACCGGATCAACGTGCTCCAACAGCTCTTCTTTCTGTCGCATTTCAACAAGAGCTGGATCGGGACCGGATATCGCGTCCTTTCTTTGAACACCAACGGGATCGCCACCGCGTTCGCGAACCAGGGCGTCGGAACCCTCTGCCGCTACAGCTTCTCAGTGAATGATTCGGATTTCCCGTACCTCGCGTCCTCCCCCAACCTGCCAGGTCCTCGCTCGGACCTCTTTTGGCAGGTGATGAACCAGGCGCTGAACCCCACGCCAAGCAACCTGACCAATTATCAGCCGGTCGTGGGCGGCATGGTGCATTTCCGCGTCCGTGCTTTCGACAACAACGGTCTTTTGATCACGAACAATCTGATCACGAACATGCTTTCAGGCGTGATGATGGCCACCAACGTGTTCAACAAGGACGTCGAATATGCCTACGCCTTCACCAACAGAGCGCTGCCGTCCTCTCTGGAAGTGCAGATGGGCATTCTGGAACCGCACGTGTTGGAGCGGCTGAAATCCATGCCCCCCCTGGCCGCGGGCAGGTATTACTCGAATCAGGTGGGCGCAGTCCATCTGTTCCAACAACGCATCCCCATTCGCGCCGCCAAATGAATCGCAAGTCTCAACGCGGTGTCGCTCTGGTCCTCACCCTGATCATGCTGGCAATGGTGACGGTCATGGCGGTGCTGTTCCTGGGCACCAGCCGCCGCGAGCGGGCGTCGGTGACGGTCCAATCTGTTCGCCTATGATTTTCTGGTCTCGACGAATTTTATTGCGCCGGAGGGTTTTCAGAGCGGAAACACGAGCTGGACGAATGTGAGTTACACCTATGCGAATGGCCAGCCACTCAGCGCCAATGATTTTCGCCAGAACCTCCTCAATCTGTATTACGACCCGCGCCCGCCGGTCTTTGTGGTCACCAACAGCAACGGATCGAACGAATTCCGTTTTTACCTCGATCTGAATCGCAACGGGCGCTTCGACACCAACGGGGTGCAGCGCGTTTTCGACACCAACGGATTGCAGACCCAGTTGACCAATTTTTATTGGGGCGATCCGGAATGGATCGGAATCAAGGAGCACCCCGATTTGCCGCATTCACCCACCAACCGGTTCATCGGGCGCTACGCCTTCGTGGTGGTGCCGGCGGGCAAGACACTCGACATCAATTATATTCACAACAACGCGCGCAATCCGGGACTCACGGCCCCGGCCCCGGTTGCCTACTATCGCAATCAGGGCGGCGGCTCCTGGGAAATCAATCTGGCGGCCTTTTACCGCGAGTTGAACACCAACATCTGGACCCCGCTGAGCTACAGTTACAATGGGCTGAACCTCAATACGCCTGATGGCGGGTACGCCTTCACCCACGCGCTGAGCAACCTGACTTATCGTTATTGGACCGATGCCAGGAGGTGGGCGAGTCTGAAGTCGGTCAACCAGGCGTTTGGCGGGCGGGCAGACAACCTCTTTAGCAAGGACCAGATTGACGAATACAGCGACGGGCCGTTGATGATCGGCATAAAGCCCCAGCCTGAGAACGGGGCGAATATCGACCCCGTGACTCGGCCCTGGTCAGGCAGCGACAACACCAACGGATACACCAGCATTCAGGAACTGTTTGATGGGACCAAGACATCACCAGACTTCACGAATCGCTTGCGTCGGGCGCTCGTCAACCGCGGCAGCTATAACCAGAACACCTTTTACCGGCTGATGGCGCAACTGGGCACGGATTCTCTGCCGGCAAACCGGCACAGGCTGAATCTCAATTACGACAACGTCAATGCCAACGGGATCATCGATCCGAGTCTGACCACCAATTTCACCGCCTGGACACCGCTGCGGTTCTTCACCAACGCCGCCGACCTCATGTTGCGCTCGCAGTCGGACAACCTGTTGCGCCCGATCGGGATCACAAATATTACCTTAAGCGTGACCAATATCCCGCTGTATCTTCCGGTGTATCCGACGAATTTCTACTTCGCCAGCGTGCATCGCCTGTTGCAACTCGCGGCGAACATGGCCGACGCGACCACGAACCGCTTCCTGCTGTCCACGGGCACCAACGCCATTTACGCGCCGTCGGTGTTCCGGCCTCTGATTGGCAACGATGGCAAACATGTTTTCATTGCCGGTTATCAGGAGTTGATCGGTACGAACTTTTTGAAAGACCAGTGGCTTGATTTGAATAATCAGGCTGCCCGCGATGCCATCATCCCGCCCGGAACCATCAAGACCAACGTGAATGTTTACGGGGTCCCGCTGGTCATCGGCGCGAAGAAGGGCCTGCCGAACTTCAATGAGTTCCTGCTCGAATCCACCGTGCAGGTCACCCGAAGAATGCAGGCGTTCAAACAAACCAGAGATTTCAACTCTCCGGTGACATTCCAGCAGGCGTACGAGATCGGGATTTCAAACTACTTTGCGCTCGAAGCGTGGAACTCGTACACCCAGGCGTGTCCCGTGGCGCTGAGCATGATGATTGTGACCAATCGCGCTTCGCTGGTGCTGACCAACGAAAACAACCCCCCTTATAACGGGCCGTTAAGACCGGCGTTCACCAACATCGTGACGAATGTCACCGCCACCATTCCAGCTTTTACGTGGAACGGGAGAGATTTCCGGGTCCCGCTCGAGCGTGTGGAGGTGTTTGTCCCGGATTCGGAGTTCCATTTTCAGGCCCCGTATCTGCGGCAGATCCAAAACGGCCTCTCGTTCGACGGTTCCACCAGCTTTCCGGTGCCCAACTGGAAACTGATTATCACCAATCGGGTGGTTTATGCGTTGTTGGCCAACGACCTGAATAACACGCCTCGGGTGGTGGATTTTGTGAACCTCGGCGACATGATCGGCGGGATGGACATCGCGCGCGCGCTGGTCGGCGCCACAAATATGTTCGGTGACAACAAGGGCCAGGACCCTTTCGGCCGGTTTTGGGGCACCAACCGCATCACCGGCGCTGCCGTCAACAAGTACACCGCGCCCGCCAATTCAACCTCGGGAA
Organism: Verrucomicrobiota bacterium; assembly: GCA_003219675.1. GTDB lineage: Bacteria > Verrucomicrobiota > Verrucomicrobiia > Limisphaerales > AV2 > AV2. The sequence continues at coordinate 8,093 of QHPW01000064.1, read as the reverse complement.
TTACCAATCAACTTTATGTTTCCCTTAACGATGTGTTGAGCGATCGCGACTGGAACGACTACAGCAAAAGTCAGATCGACGGCAATGAAAAGAAGAAGGCAATCGACGGTTTCAGGAAATTCATGGGGCTGCCGCCGATTTTTTATCCAGGCGACACCAACGCTCCCGCCGGCCGGGTGATGCAGGTGCCATTCACGCCCACTCGAAAACTTAATCAGCAACTCTCCTGGCAGGTCAACGATCCGCTGGTGCACTACACGGCCCAGGATTTGTACGACCCGTTCTACGCGGACACGAACAATGTTCAGGCGCTGTTGCCGAGCCAAAGTCCGCAGGCCAACAATATCCGCAAACTGAACGAACGGTATCGTCCCTGGGGCGGCAAGCCGGGCAAGGACGCTTCCGGCATTGCGCTGGCTTTCGACGCCGCGATCAAGGACCCGTTGATCATCCAATCCGATGACTGGGATTTTCCAACCAACCGGTTCCCCAATATCGGCTGGCTCGGCCGGGTGCATCGCGGCACGCCCTGGCAGACGGTCTATTTGAAATCCACAGTCGAACCGACCAACAGTTGGTCGAAATGGGCGGGCCGCTACGACACCCATCCGACCAATGACTGGCACCTCCTGGGCCTGTTCACCACGGCGCCGAACGACAATGCGGCGCGCGGATTGTTGTCCGTCAACCAGACCAACATCGCGGCATGGTCAGCCGTGCTGAGCGGCGTGGTGGCGCTTACCAATGCGCCGGCGGGAGCCCCTGCGCCAGATGCCAAACCAGACGTTTCCGGACCTGGGCACCTTGCTCGCGTCGCCGGCGCTGACGGTTGCCTCGCCTTACTTGAACCTGACTCCGGCCGGTGGGTTGAAATACCCGCTGATCACCGATGAGATGTATGAGCGGATCCCGCAGCAAGTCCTGTCGTTGCTGAACAATGACGAACCGTATGTGGTAATTTACGCGTTCGGACAGGCGCTGCGCCCGGCCGAAAATTCCATCGTGAAAACGCCCGGGCCTTTCCGCGGTCTGTGCACCAATTACCAGGTCACCGGCGAAGTCGTGACCAAGACAGCGGTGCGAGTCGAAGAAATCCGCCAGGAAAAACAGCCGCTCAAATACAAAGCCGTCGTCGAGAGTTACAGCCAGTTGCCTACGGATTGATTTTATGCGTTTGCCCAGTCGTTTTTGGTTTTTGCTGAGTGTGATCTGTTTTGTGGCGGCGGTATGGTTCTGGTTGAAGGGCAACGAAGAGGAGGCGAAACGGAAGGCGGACGTGTCGCAAAAGGCGGGCAACCTCCCAGGCGCGAAGGTTCCGGGCGTTGGAGTCGGTCCAGGCCCAGGGAGTGGCAAGGCGGCGAGCGTGGCACCGGGTGGCAGTGGCGGCAATCAAGGAACGGGCAAGGTGGGAGGGGCGGCGCCGCCAGCGGCGAAAGGGGCGCAGGGACGATTTCCCTACCGGCTGAGCAACACGGAGGAGCCGTTGAGCCGGTTGGGCCGAAGCGAGACGGCGATTCTGCTGGAGAATGCTTTGATAGACACGGCGAGTGGGAGGCCAGTGGCGGTGCCGGAGCCGTTGCGAGCCCAGGGCGATGGGGGCAGTTACCTGGTGCAATCGCGCGGGCCGTTGGATGGCGCGTTTTACCGGTGGCTGCGGGAGGCGGGCGCGGAATTTGTGTCCTACATTCCGAACAACGCGGCGTTGGTGCGGGTGTCGGCGTCCGGGGCGGGCCGACTGGGAGAGCTGCCGGGGATACGGGCGGTGTTGGCGTATGAGCCGTATTACAAGCTGGCGCAGCCGTTGCTGGCGTTGGCTGTGGAGCATCAGTCGTTGCCCTTGGACAGCGCGTTGAATGTGACGCTGTTTGCGGGCCAGAAGGAGGCGGTGTCGGGGGCGTTGGAGGATCTGGGCGCGGAGGTGATGAGGGAGGAGCGGACGCCTTTCGGTCCGCTGCTGACGATCAAAGCGCATCCGGACAGTCTAGTGGCGCTGGCGCAGTTGAGGGGAGTGCAGCGCATCGAGTATGCGCGGGGGCGTGGGTTGTTGAACGATCTGTCGCGGGTGCGGACGTCGGTGGCCGCGGACCCGGTGACCAATGGCAATTATCTGGGACTGAGCGGGACCAACGTGATGTTGAACCTCAATGATACCGGGGTGGACGCGTCGCATCCGGACCTGAGCGGGCGAGTGTTCACGATCGACACCAATGCGTTCACGCTGCAGGACGTGGTGGGTCATGGCACGCACGTGGCGGGCACGATGATCAGCAGCGGCGGGCTTTCGGCAACGGCGCTGGACGAGCATGGGGATGCGCCTTCGGGTTCGGTGACCAACGCGGATTTCCGGGGCAAAGCGCCGGCGGCGAGCGTGTATGTGTTGCCGATCGATCTGCGTGTGGGGCCGCTGATCTCGGACGCGTATTTGCAGGAGACGGCGGCGTCGAACAATTTTATCGTTTTGGGGCGGACCAACGCGGTGATCTCGAACAACAGTTGGGCGTATGTGAACGCGTTTGAATACAATCTGGCCTCGGCCAGTTACGACGCGGCGGTGCGGGACGCGATGGCCGGGCGGCCCGGCTCGCAGCCGGTGCTGTATGTGTTTGCGGCGGGCAACAGCGGGTTCGGCAGCACCAACGGGACGGTGGGGGAGCCCGACAGCATACAGGCGCCGGCGACGGCCAAGAACGTGATCACGGTGGGGGCGATTGAAAGCCTGCGCTATATCACCAACGAATTTTACAGCACCAACATGGTCAGCGGGACCAACGTGATCGTGACCAACACGCCGTTTCTGGGTTTGAGCGACAGCGACAACGAAGTGGCCTCCTTTTCCAGCCGCGGGAACGTGGGCATCGGGACGGAGGGGGAGTTCGGGCGGTTCAAGCCGGACGTGGTTGCGCCGGGGGTGTTTGTGGTTTCGACCCGATCGCAGAACCTGGACACGAACAATCTGAACCCGTTCGTGCCGGGGCTGGGTGCGAATTATCGTTACGAAACCGGCACGAGCATGGCGGCGCCGAGTGTTTCGGGGGTGCTGGCGTTGATGGAGGAATTTTTCGAACAACGGCTGCGGCGCGGGTTCAGTCCTGCGCTGATGAAGGCGCTGCTGATCAACGGGGCGCGCTCGGTGAATGGGAATTATGATTTGAGCGCCACCAATGCGATTAATTTTCAAGGCTGGGGCCTGGTGAACCTGAGCAACAGTTTGCCCGCGGCGCTGACGAACGTGACGGACGAGGCAAGCTGGCCGGTTCGCTTCTTCGATCAAAGCCCGACCAATGCGCTGGCGACGGGTCAAAGGCACAATTGGAATCTGGCGCTGTCGAGCGAGGCGCAGGTTGTGCCGCTGCGCCTGACGCTGGTGTGGAGCGATCCGCCGGGAAATCCGGGGGCGGCGATCAAGCTGGTGAACGACCTGGACCTGGTGGTGAGCAACCTGGACAGCGGCGAGGTGTTCGTGGGCAACAACATTCCCGGCGGCTTGGACTTCAACCAGCCCAGCAACACCAACGGGGCGCCGGGGTTGGATTTCGTCAACAACGTCGAGCGGGTTTTGCTGCAACCCCCTCTGGGCACCAATTATTCGATCTCGGTGGTGGGCCGGCGGGTGAATGTCAACGCGGTGAGCGCCAATACGAGCGACGTGGTGCAGGATTATGCGCTGGTGCTTGCTTCGGGCGACGGCGATGTGGCCCGGCCCTTTGATTCACTGACCCGGACGAACGACGATTGGATTGGGCGTCCGGGGTTGATCGAGCTGACCAACGGGATGCCGTTGTTGAAACAGCGAGTGGGGGCGAACTTTCAACTGGCCCCCTCGGCCGAGGGAGAGACCAACCAGTGGCGGTTTTATGTTTTCACCAACGCGTTTTTCACCAACAACATCAGCGGACTGACCAATGGGAGCAACGTGGCGTTCATCACGTTCCTGCCCCCGGAGCTGGGGCGGCCGCGCAATCTGGACGCGGATATAGACCTGTATGTCTCGCGCGACCCGGGGCTGGTGAACCTGGACGCGGCGGTGATCGCGGGGGCCTGGGCCTCGACCAACCGCGGGGGCAACGAGGCAGTGATATTCACCAACGCGCCGGTGGGGACGAACGTGGTTTATTACATCGGAGTGAAATCCGAAGACCAGCAAGGCGCGGAGTTCGGCATCGTGGGACTGTCCACCGACATTCCGTTTTCGGCGGAGGATCCCAATGGCAATCGCACCCTGCGGGGCATGCCCTTGACGGTGGAAATCCCCGACGGCACGCCCGAAAAGCCCGGGGCGGCGTTGATGTTCGCAGTGGACCCGCGCGCGCCGCTGGCGATTGGAAATGTCAGGGTGAACCTGGACCTGACGCATCAATCGATCGGCGATTTGCTGGGCAATTTAAGTCACGGCGACCAGTTTGCGGTGCTGAACAATCACAGCCGCTTCGAGGGGACGACCAATACGGTGTTCCAGTTGCTCTATGACGACGGCGGGGGCGGGCAGTCGTTTTTGAGCCGGCACACCGACGGGCCGGGTAATTTGAATAATTTTGCGGGTCAGAGCACCTCCGGGGCCTGGCTGCTGACCATGAGCGACAACGCCCAGGGCGCGACCGGACGGGTGGAGGGGCTGAGCATCCACGTGCAGCCGCAGCGTGAGCTGCAGGGCGTGGGGGTGGACGCCTCGGTGCTGGCCAATCAGTGGATTTATTTCCTCATCGATGTGCCCTCCGATGCCACGAAGTTGACGGTGTTTCTTTCCTCGATCTCGGCGCCCTTGAATCTTTACATCAAAGGGGGCCAGCCGCCCAGCGCGACGGACTACGACAAATTTGCGCTGATCAATCCCCCCGGCGGGTCGCTGTCCATCGGGCTGGGCGACGTGCCCCCGCTCAACGCCGGCCGCTGCTTCATCGGCGTCTTCAATCCCAACGCCTTCACCGTGGATTTCCATATCGCGGCGACCCTCGATCGCAGTCAGGCGCCGGCGGCCAGAGGAGATTTTCTGTCCGGAGACACACCAACGTTGCTGCTTGATGATGCGATCACACGATCACGCATTTTTGTTCCGATAGCGCGTCAGGTGGCCGATGTACGGGTCGGTGTGCGGATTGATCACGCGCGCGCCTCGGATCTGGTGCTGCACCTGGTCAGCCCTCAGGGAACGCGGGTGCTACTGACGGAAAACCGCGGACGCACCAACACATTGGGATACGGAATAAGTGATTTACTGTCCACAAACACAATGGCGATTTTCACGAACAGTTTTGAAAATGCTGCGGCGACAAATTATTTCGCGGGCGATGTGTTTGACGGTTGGAAGGTGGAGGAGAATGTCGTCAGCGTTCGTGCCGACCGCACGTTGGCGGCGGATGCAACCAACGTGCTTGTTTTGCGCGGCGGGCGTGTTTCACGTGTTTTGCCAACGACCGCCGGCTGGTCGTACCGGTTGAACTTTGCGTATCGGCTCAACCCGGGAGTGCTTCGAGGGATCGTGGGTTGGTGGCCGGTGGTCGGAGACACAGCATCGGATGTAGCCGGCCCCCACAACGGCGTTATGAGCGCCGTCGCGATTGTGCCGGGGATGGTTGACAGCGCATTCGGTTTTGATGGCGTGAGCAGCCTGATGAGTGTGTCGGACGCGCCGACATTGGATTTTACCGGGGACTACACACTGGAATTCTGGGTCAACCCGGACGCGGTCCAAAAACCGTTCGCGAACATGGTGCGGAAAGAAGATCCGGCAAATCCGAGCGGCTTCGGGATCGAAATGGACGGCGCCGCCAATTCCAATTTCTATTACGCCGGCTGGAAGAATGGCGGCAGCGCCCCCGGCGGCGAATGCTGGACTGCGGCAGGATTTCAGTTGACACCCGGCGTTTGGCAGCACGTCGCCGTGGTGAAAACAAACGCGACTCGGCTGGTTTATCTTAACGGGGCGTTGCTCGGTTCGGCAACTTGCGTCGGCGCCACCGCCGTTGCTGTCAACAACGCGCCGCTGCAGTTCGGCGGCTGGACCGGTCGGGCCAACTCAAGCTGGAAAGGCATTCTGGACGAGATGTCGGTTTACAACCGGGCGCTTACGCCCGCGGAGATCGAAGATATTGTGCTGTCGGGCGGCGCCGGCAAGTGCGGAAACCTGATTCCTCCATTGACCTGCTCGTCGGGAGCCGAGGTTTTAATCGATGGATCCAGTGTCGATGTAGCGCCGGGCTGGTTCTCCTGGGTTACCAGGTCGGTTCAATTCACCGCCATGAAAAACGGCACCGTCCTCGACCTTGCGCCAGTGGGAGCAGGGATACTGCTCGATAACTTTGTGCTCATCGAAAACCAGGTCCTGAGCCGGCCCGATTATACCGTGTTCACCGACAATACGAACCTGGCGACCGTGCCGATCAAATTTGCGCCGCCTCCGTTCACCAACAGCGCGGTCGTAAAATCGTTGACCAACGGCCTTTTGGTGAATGACGGTTTTGAAAACGCGACGAGCCGGGTTTATTCCGCGGGTCAAATAGTTTCCGGCTGGCAGGTGAGCACGGGCCAGGTGCAGGTATTCACCACGCCGAATCCGTTCATAACTGCCGGGGGCCCGCCGGTAGCTGTTTGGAAACCCCATTCCTCCGGCACAAACTTTTTGGTGTTAAATGGCGCGTGGGATTCAAGCGGTGTAATCACCAACTGGGTTCCCGGAGGCATCGCGACCAATTTTAATTCCAGGGCGAACGGGCGATATCGTGTGAGTTTTCTCACCGCCCGCGACCCGACAATGTTTTCAGGGGCTGCTCCCCCGCCCGGATACGCCACGAATCCGCCGGTTCTGGTCGTCATGACTAATGGAGCGGTGGCCGCGAATATCATCGCCACGGGGGCTTATTGGCAAACCAACATACTGACCTTCCAGACGGCTGAGACCGTGACATCGCTGGAGTTCCGCTCGTTCACGACCAACGGAGTGTTCCTCGATCTGGTGCAAGTGACCGAACTGGTCGATGAGCGCGAGGCATACTTTCTGCCCGAGGAATCGCTGAAGCCGTTTACAGGCGAGAATGCCTTCGGAAACTGGACGTTGGAGATACTGGACAACCGTTTCGGATTGCAGCCGAGCCCGCGTCTGCCGTTGGCGCTGATCTGGAAACTGGATTTTGTTTTTGCCAACACCAATCCGCCGGCCATCCCGCTCACATTTTGCCCACCCACGACCAATGTGGCTTCGGTTTACGACCCGAACTGCGGGCTGGTCACCAACACGGTCGCCGGCGACGAAATCAAGTATTTCATTGTTGAAGTTCCACGGAGGGCCACGATGGGGACCAACATCCTTTCCGGCGCGGGCGATCTGGTGCTGCTGTATAATCGAGACGGTCTGCCCACGGGCTCGCAGCCCGGCGATTTTATCGACAATGCCAACGGGGCAAACGCCGGTGAAACCCTGCTGCTGACCACCAACTCCCCGCCCGGATTCGAGCTGCGGCCAGGCCAGCGCTATTATCTGGGGGTGGCGAACTTCAATGCCGGCGAAACCAACTGATTTCCGTCCTCACGTTGACCAACGGACTGTGTTATGCCAACACGATCCCGGCCACCAATGCGCTGGATTACTATCAGTTTAGCGTCTCCAGCAGCGCTTCCGTTGTGACGTTCCAACTCGCGCCGCAGAATGGCAATGTGGACCTGGTGGTGCGCCGGGCCTTGCCGGTTCCGGACCCCTTGCCTGCGCCGAACGCGGGACGTTACGATTATATCAGCCAGAACCCTGGGACCAACGTGGACGAGGTCATAGTCACGACCAAATCGCAACCGGTCCCGCTCAGTCCGGGCGTGTGGTACCTCGGTGTTTTCAATTCGGATACGAATCCTGTGGCGTATTCGATTTGCGCCACGGAATCCGCCGGACCGATTTACAACATCATGCGTCTCACCAACGACGTTCCGCGCGACTTTGCCATTGCAGCAGGGTCGCCGCTCACGAATTTCTTCCTGTTTACGATTGATCAAACGAATGCGGCGGCGTCCTTCTGGTTGTATAATCTGAATAACCCGGCTGATTTGCTGGCGGACCTCGACGCACTGCCAGATCCAGCCACGTATCTCTTCAGCAGCTCAGGTTCAAG
>QHPW01000300.1:1653-3342 GCA_003219675.1 Verrucomicrobiota bacterium | reverse complement strand
AAACCAAGTGCTCTAGCCAGGCTGAGCTACGCTCCGACGTGCGGGTCGTAATATACACAAAAGCCTTGCGTCGCAACGACTATTCCGTGCCGTTCTTTTGCTTCCTTTCACAGTTTGCCCCGGTTACCCTGCACTATGTCGTTTACTAAACTAGTCTTGTCCCCGTCGGTTCTTGAAGGTGTGAAGGCGATGGGTTACGTCGAGCCGACACCGATTCAGCTTCGCGTCATTCCGTTGATTCTCGCCGGACAGGATGTCATCGGCAGCGCGCAGACCGGCACCGGCAAGACCGCAGCGTTTGCCCTGCCGATCCTTTCTCAATTGGGCCAGCACAGCAAAGCCTCGAGAGTGTTGGTGCTCGAACCGACGCGGGAACTGGCCGCGCAAGTGGAGACCGCAATCCGCGACCTGGCGCGCTTCACGAACCTGCGCGTGGCCGTGATGTACGGCGGCGTGGGTTATGGACAACAAAAGGACGCGTTGCGGGAAGGCGTCGATGTCCTCGTCGCCACGCCGGGCCGCTTGCTCGACCATATACAGCAAGGCACCTGCAAGCTGGACCAGATCAAGTTCCTGGTGCTCGACGAAGCAGACCGGATGCTGGACATGGGCTTCCTGCCCGACGTGCGGCGCATCGTGGAAAAATGCCCGCGCGACCGGCACACGTCTCTTTTTTCCGCCACTATTCCGCCTGAAATCGAATCGCTCATCAAGTGGGCCATGCGCCGTCCGCAAACAGTCGAGATCGGCGCGCGCCGGTCGCCGGCGGAAACGGTCAAACACGTGATCTATCCGGTGGCTGAAGACCAGAAAAGCGACTTGCTCCGCGAGCTGTTGGAGCGCGTGAACTACGATTCGGTCATCGTTTTTTGCCGGACAAAAAACCGCGCCGACCGCATCGGCAACCTGCTGCGGAAGAATAATCACGCCGTGGCGATCCTGCATTCCAACCGGACGCAACGGGAACGCGAGCAGGCGCTGCACGGTTTTCGGAACGGCCGCTACGAGGTGCTGGTGGCCACGGACATCGCCGCGCGCGGCCTGGACATCGCCAACGTCAGCCACGTGATCAACTTCGACGTGCCGCAGCACCCCGAGGATTACGTGCATCGGATTGGCCGGACCGGCCGCGCCGAGGCCACCGGCGACGCGTTCACGCTGATGGTGGCCGAGGACGCGCAGCATGTGCAAGCCATCGAGCGGTTCATCGGGCGAAGGGTTGAGCGGGTGAAACTGGACAACTTCAACTACAAATACACCGCCATCTTCGACGACGACAAACCGGGCCATCCCCCGGCCCATGAGCGTCGCATGCGCGGCGTGCGTCTGAGCGGCGGGTATTATTTCGGTCCGGCGCGGCGGCGTCGTTAAAGCTGGATCGTTAGATCTGATTTCATAAGGTGGTTCATGAAGAGGGCCTCCAAAGTTTGAACGCGAATCGAAGCCGTGAACCTGACCCCCTCAACCGCCCTCCGGGCACCTTCTCCCCCACTGGGGGAGAAGGACAGGAAGAGGGGGTGCGGTTCGTGGAAAGCCTCGACGGTTTTGCAACCGCGCATCGGGCCCATGACCCTGGCGTAGTGGCGTCTCGGCAGAGCGCCGCAATTCGCGGCAACAACCAGCCAGCGGCGCTCTGCCGAGACGCTGCTACGGGGAAAGTCGGTCGCGTGCCGTAGCAAGCGCATCCGC